>JAGCFN010000180.1 GCA_017650085.1 Bacteroidaceae bacterium
CATCTGCAGAGGTCACCTATTTGCTGCCGAAAAACGCCCTTTATCTTGGCTGGGAGAATTGCCGGTCTTGATAGGAAATTCAGAACCCCCGAAAAACCCCTCTAATTTGCCCCAGAATCGCACGAAATCCCTCCGGCGTACATTTGTACCTCCGGGGCAAAAACATTCGCTCTACGGTGCCTTAAAACGAGCCGTTAAAATTCTTTGAATTTTACCTCCTCAAAATCGTGCCCCAGAATCCCATAATTATCCCATTGGAACTTTTAAGCATTTAAGCAAATTAAACATTGCTTAAAAAGACACGCTGATATATTATAAAAACAGAAGCGGCGAACCTGACTGTCATGCCAGAACCCGCCGCTTTCATTTCCGGACTTGCGCTCTTCTTGGCTTTTACAGCCTTTCGTAGCCCCATTCGTCGAGGACCTCGCTCCAATGTTCGTTGACAAGCTGAACCGTGCGAGGGTCGTACTGGTATTTGTTCTTCTTATAGCCTTTCTTGCCCTGTATGTACTTTTCGATGGCTGGTTTTGCTTCCTCCCAACCAGGCAAATCAAGCTTCTTGTAGATGTCCTCCGTGATGGCAAGGGCGTCTTTCTCTATGTCCTCGAAACGCACTTCATAGAGCCTTCCTTCTGGCAGGCTTTGTTTCTGCTCTTTGTAGGCATGATAAAGCTCCATATAGTTGCGCAGGATGTTCTGCTCCATTTCTTCGTCAGTGATGGTGTGGAACTGCAGGGGTTTTATCGTGCTGAGATAGAAGGAGCGGGTGCTCTCGAAGACGGTGTAGGGGTTCCGGATGAGGTACACGAATTTTGCGTTAGGAAAGAGCTCTGAGAGGGCTTTTATGCGGCCTGTGTGGGGTGGGTTCTTCGAGAGGTACTGGGTGCCTCCTGTGTTCCAGAGGCTTATCTTGACAAGCTTTTCGAAGGCTGTCTTGAATTCCTGCAGTTCGTTGTCCTTGATGTCCTTGAAAGTGAGGAAACGGTCGCACCACTCCTGCATTCTTTCGGGAAAGAACCAGAAATTGTAGTAGTTGTAGGGTGTCATGTTTGCGAGCGAGAACTCCTCTTCTTGTGGCAGGTCGGGTGCAAGTTCCATGTTGTCGGTCGGCCTTTTGTTGGGCATCACCCATTTCATGACGGGCTTGAAGAAGCCTTGCATGGCCATGATGTAGTGGGGGAAGACGGTCTGGTAGGTGGTGGTGTAGCCGAAGTGCTTGTCCTGAGCAAAGATGTTGTGCACGAAGGTTGTGCCGCTCCGCCAATGACCTAGGATGAAAAGCGGGTCGTTCTTTAACGGCTTATCGGCCAATTGCTTACGATACTTTCGCTCTTGTAAAGCTACAAATGGACTGAGAATGCGGCAAATGCATTTCGTCAGCAGATAGCTTGCCCTTTTGTCCTTGGCGATATGCTGTCCTTTCGTGACTGCTTTGAACGTCTTCCAATCGGCACCGACAAGGGTGTTGACGGGAAGCTGCTGATAATTGAACAGGCCCATAGTTACTTTATTATTTTGACTTCAATTCCTTGTTTACTCAACTCTTTGACGGCTTTCTCGATGGCTTCGTAGTGCTCTGGAGCGATGTCGAGCTTGTGAAGGTCCAGTGTAGGCAGTTCTTCCTGCAAGAGGTCTTCTTCGACTAGAGGTTTCTCTATCATTCCCACGGCACACGTGTTGTTTGTGATGGGGTCGATGAGAATGAAAGCTCCCGTGGCTCTGTTCTTCTTGTACTCATCGAAGAAGAGCGTTTTGGCCGTGGTTATCTGCACTTGACCTATCTCGTTGAGTTTGAAGTCATTGCCTTCCAGTTGCTCCATCGTGTTCACATCGATGCGATAGTCAATGGCGCTGATCGTCGCTCTCGTCGTGTTCGTGTTGGCCTTGAGGAAGAACTGCTTGCTGCGGTCCATCGGCTCTTCGTCCATCCAAACAAGTTTCGTCTGCAAATTCCGACCGACGAAGGGCAGATTGTCGGGCTTGACAAGCATTTCGCCACGGGAAATGTCTATCTCGTCCTCAAGCGTGATGGTGACACATTGCGGGCAGAAAGCGTATTCCAGTTCTCCTTCGTAGGTGACGATGCTCTTCACGCGACTTGTTTTTCTGCTTGGCAAAGCCATGATTTCGTCACCTTTTCGGATGATGCCGCTCGCAACCTTTCCGCTGAATCCACGGAAATCGAGGTTGGGGCGCAAGACATATTGAACGGGGAAACGGAAGTCCTGCATGTTGCGGTCGCGGTCGATGGGCACGGTCTCGAGGAACTGGAGTAGGGAAGTGCCCTCGAACCAAGGTGTCCTGTCGCTCTTCTCCACCACATTGTCGCCTTCCTTAGCGGAGAGCGGGAAACACGTAACGTCTTCTATTCCAAGTTGATTCGTGAGCTCAAGGTACTCGCTCTTAATCTTATTGAAGACCTCTTCGGAGAAATCCACAAGGTCCATCTTGTTGACGGCTAGTACGATGTGCTTGATGCCAAGCAGGGAGACGAGGAAAGTGTGGCGACGTGTTTGTGTGATGACACCCATTCGGGCATCAACAAGGATGATGGCAAGATTGGCTGTCGAGCCGCCTGTAATCATGTTTCGTGTGTATTGCTCGTGTCCCGGAGTGTCGGCAATGATGAACTTTCGCTGGTTTGTCGAGAAGTAGCGGTAAGCCACATCAATTGTGATGCCTTCCTCGCGTTCAGCCTTCAATCCGTCGAGCAGCAGGGCATAGTCAATCTCTCCCGCCCCGGCATTACCCACTCGCTTAGAGTCGCGTTCAAGGGCTTGCAGCTGGTCTTCGTAAAGTTTCTTGCTGTCGAAAAGCAGACGTCCGATGAGGGTTGACTTGCCATCATCTACACTGCCGGCAGTAAGTAATCTGAGGAGCGACTTACGCTCGTCAGCGTCAAGGTAAGCCTTTATGTCGACCCCACCTCCTTTCCCCTCCCGTGGGAGGGGAGTATTTACATTTTTCATATTAAGAGTCATTTTTCCAATATTCTTTCTTCTATTCTGCCCAGTACATTTTTGATGTTCTGAAGCACTTCATTATTGTTAAAGCGTAACACATCGAACCCCATTTTTGCAAATTCTTCGCTGCGATTAGCGTCGGCTTCACGTTGTTCTGCCTTATCATGATAGCCACCATCAACTTCGATGATAAATCCCTTCTCCAAGCATACAAAATCCACGATGTAGTCTCTTATGATATGCTGGCGGTTGAATTTCGCTCCCAGTTGCTTGTTGCGTAACAGGTAACTGTCGGGAGAAGCAGTATTATATGAGTATTTCATCGTCTGTGCTAATCGTGTTTTTTTCAGCTTGTTCTCCCCTCCCGCGGGAGGGGCTGGGGGTGGGGTCAGAAGTATCCTTCTCTCTTCTTTTGTTCCATCGACGCTTCCTGGTCGAAGTCAATGACACGAGTGGTGCGTTCGCTCTTCGTTGTTGTCATCATCTCCTCCACTATCTCTTCGATGGTGGTGGCGTTGCTTTCTACGGCTCCTGTCAAAGGCCAGCATCCAAGGGTACGGAAGCGAACCATACGTGGGTGGATTTTCGGCACAAGCTCTTTCGGCAAACGGTCGTCATCGGCCATGATGAGGTTGCCGTCAATCTCTACGCAAGGACGTTCCTTTGCGAAATATAGGGGCACGATAGGGATGTTCTCGAGGCGGATGTATTGCCAAATGTCAAGTTCTGTCCAGTTGCTGAGAGGGAACACGCGAATGCTTTCTCCCTTGTGTATGCGACTATTGTATATGTCCCATAGCTCAGGGCGTTGGTTCTTCGGGTCCCATTGATTGAATTGGTCGCGGAAACTGAAGATGCGTTCCTTTGCCCTCGATTTCTCTTCATCTCGTCGAGCTCCTCCGTAGGCCGCATCGAACTTCCATTTGTTCAGGGCATCGAGCAAGGCTTTTGTCTTCATCAGGTCGGTATGCACTTTACTGCCATGCGTGAATGGTCCCACACCGGCCTTGAACGCCTCCATGTTGCTCTCTACAATCAAGTTCCAACCATGTTCTTTTGCATAAGAGTCGCGGAACTCAATCATCTCGCGGAACTTCCATTTCGAGTCGATGTGCATCAGCGGGAAAGGCACTTTGCCAGGCGCGAAAGCCTTTTCAGCAAGGCGAACCATCACGCTGCTGTCCTTGCCGATGCTATAGAGCATGACGGGATTCTCGAATTCTGCAGCCACCTCTCGGATGATGTGGATGGACTCGGCTTCGAGTTCCTGAAGATGGCTTAAACGATATTCTTCCATTTATTGACTATTTGTTTTTGTTTATAAGTTCAATTACTGCTTCCACCTCTTCCTTCAGCGTCATTTTACTGGTATCGAGGCTGAGGTCGGGGTTTGTGGGGGCTTCGAAGGGGGCACTGATTCCTGTGAAATCCTTCACTTCACCACGACGGGCACGGGCATAAAGGCCTTTCACATCACGACGCTCACATTCGTCAAGAGGCGTGGCGATATACACTTCGCGGAAGTCTTTCTCGCCAATAATCTTGCGAGCCATCTCTCGAAGTTCTGTGGTGGGGGAGACAAAACAAGCAATTGTGACTATGCCCGTATCCACAAAGAGCTTGCCAATCTCTGCAATACGACGGATGTTCTCGCGTCTGTCCTCTTCCGAAAAGCCAAGGTTGGAGTTGATGCCTGCTCGAATGTTGTCGCCATCTAGGATGCGACAAAGTATGCCCCGATTGTGCAGCTCGCGTTCCACGCCAATTGCTACAGTACTCTTTCCGCTACCGCTCAAGCCTGTCATCCAAATCATTAAGCCACGTTGATGGAGTAGGGATTCCTTGTCCTCACGGCTCAGCATCTTGTCGAAGATGGGGTAGATGGTATTTAACGAATCGGCCATATTATTGGAATTACAAATACACTAATTATGAAAACTATGATGTTCAAGGGCAAACCGACCTTCACGTAATCTGTGAACCGATAGCCTCCGATGCCTTGCACAAGCAGGTTGGTCTGATAGCCGATAGGTGTGCTGAAGGCAGCAGATGCTGCGACGCAAATGCAGATAAAGAAGGGCATTGGGTCAACTCCCAACTTCTCTGCAACGGCCAATGCCAGAGGAAAAGATAGGGCAGCTGCGGCATTGTTCGTAATGAGTTCTGTGAATAGGTTCGTGATGATGAACAGAATGGCAAGCATGGCATAAGGTCCATGTTCAGTCTGTCCGATAACATCGGCACAAGCAATGATGATGTCGGCTATCTTGTCAGCGAATCCCGAGTTTTGCATGCCTTTCGAAATGGCAAAGGCACAGGCAATTGTGACCAAGACATCCCAACTGATGTACTTGCTATACCTGCGAGGATTGAATATCTTTGCCCAAGCCATGATGACAGTTGTTACGCAAACAAAGAAGAACATGTCGAACTTGAACCCTGGCACAGCTTCTCTGACGAATGGCAACTCACCAACTGTAGCTCCAACTATCATCAAAACGAGCAAGATAAGGGCAAGATAACGCTTCTTATGGTCTAGTGGCTGATTGTCGGCATCGTAGCTGGAAATAAGGAAAGAAGTGGTTTCCTGATAGGTCTGGACAAACTTCTCGTCGGCATCTAACAGCAAGGCATCATGATTCTGCAGAGGCATGTTCATCCAGTCTCCGCTTAGAAGTGTGCCACCTCTGCGGATAGAACGAACCGTAGCACCATATTGGCGGTAGAAGTCGAACTCTCGAAGCGTCTTTCCCAATCCGTTGAAACGGCTTCGCAGCACTATCTCGACACGATGAACACCCTCGGCTTTCTCGTCATCATCCGTTTCGGTTTCTCTCGTTTCGGGCAAGAGATAATGACTGTAAAAGATAAGGTACGCAAGACCTGCTAGGCAAATGATGATGCCAACCTTACCCAACTCGAACATGCTCATTCCCTCTCTGCCGGATTCTTGAATGAGACCATCCACAACAAGGTTCGTGCTTGTACCAATCAAGGTACATATTCCGCCAAGAACTGTTGCATAGCTCAAGGGAATGAGGAACTTTGTGTGTGAAAGTCCGACCTTCCTAGCCCAATTCTTAATGATGGGAGCAAAGATGACCACGACTGGTGTGTTGTTCAGAAAGGCTGAGAGCGCGGCAATTGTAGGCAGGAGCTTTGCGTTAGCTCGGGTTACAGTCGTGTGTTTGTGAGGCAAAAGGGTTAGAATGATGCGCTCCAGTATGCCACTTCTTCTAACGCCTTCGCTGACGAGGAAGAGTAGGGCAACGGTAATCATTCCCTTGTTCGAGAATCCTTCCAGGCATTCTTTGGGTTGAAGAATGCCTGCACAAAGCATCATCACAACACAACTGAACAGAATGAGTCCTGGCTTCAATCTGTCTGCTATGAGTGCCCAAACCATGAACACCAAGCAAAAGGCTACGAAATATACACTAAACATATTATCCGAACAATTCTCTTACAGCTTCTACTACTCTGCGGACTGGCACCAGTTCTATCTTGTATTGTTTCTTGTCAAGCCCATTCATGTTGTGTGATGGAATGAGGATGCGTTTGAAACCAAGCTTTTGTGCTTCCGCAATTCTCTGTTCTATACGTGATACTGGCCTTATCTCTCCGCTCAATCCCACTTCGCCAGCCATGCAGACATCGCCTTCGATGGGCATATCTCCATTACTTGAGAGTACTGCTGCAATCACGCTTAGGTCGATTGCAGGGTCAGTTACACGGAGTCCTCCAGCTATGTTCAGGAAGACATCTTTCTGGGCAAGCTTGAAACCGACACGCTTTTCGAGAACTGCCAAAAGCATATTGAGTCGACGGCCATCAAAGCCTGTCGTACTTCTTTGGGCAGTTCCGTATGCAGCCGTGCTGACCAATGCTTGCGTTTCAATAAGGAAAGGTCGCACACCTTCTATCGAGCAGGAGATGGCCACACCTGAGAGTCCTTCGCGATTATCCGTGAGAAGCAGTTCGCTAGGGTTGCTTACCTGACGAAGTCCATCGTGTCGCATCTCGTAAATACCCAGTTCGCTCGTGCTTCCAAAGCGGTTCTTCATGCTTCGAAGGATGCGGTAAAGGTGGTGTTGGTCACCTTCGAATTGGAGGACGACATCAACAATGTGCTCCAAAACCTTGGGTCCTGCAAGCGAACCTTCCTTATTAATATGGCCGATGAGAAGAATTGAAGTTCCTCCCGACTTGGCATATCTGAGCAGGGCAGCAGCACATTCCCTGATTTGGGCAAGTGAACCTGCAGACGACTCGACTGTTTCTGTCTGAACAGTTTGAATGGAGTCGATGACAACGAGGTCAGGTTTCATCTCTTCGATGTGCTGGAAAATCTGTTCGAGCGAAGTTTCACAAAGTACAAAGAGCCCTTCGTTGACTGGTCCCAACCTGTCTGCTCTGAGCTTGATTTGCCTTGCACTTTCCTCGCCACTCACATATAGGATGCGTCTTCCTTGCAGTTGAAGGACCGTTTGCAGAGTGAGTGTGCTCTTTCCGATGCCAGGTTCGCCACCAAGAAGCACGAGGCTTCCTGGCACAAGACCCCCGCCAAGAACGCGATTCAGCTCGGCATCACCCATATCGATGCGTGGCTCAGCACCTGCTTCGATGGTGTGCAAGGGTACAGCACCCTCCCCGCTCCCCCTTTGGGGGAGTGCTTTCGAAGCAGCAGACCTTGCAGATGGAGCCGCAATCTTCATTTCCTTCATCGTGCCCCAGCGGTTGCAAGCGGGACATTTGCCCATCCACTTCACGCTTTCTTGCCCGCAATAGTCGCAAACGTATACTGTCTTGTCTTTTGCCATTCCTTATAGTTTCTTCATGCTCAACGAGATACGCTCTCTTTGTAAATCTATTCCTACAACTCGAACCATTACCTGTTGTTGCACTTTTACAACGGTTGTTGGATCTTTCACATAGTGGTCTGCAAGTTGCGAGACATGCACCAATCCCTTGATGTGAACACCTATATCGACGAAGGCGCCAAAGTTTGTGATGTTAGTCACGATTCCAGGAAGCACCATTCCTTCGCGAAGGTCGCCGATTTCGTGTACTGTCGGATCGAATGCAAAGGCCTGAAGCGGCTTTCGTGGGTCGAGACCTGGCTTGTCGAGCTCAGTCATAATGTCCTTCAAGGTGGGCAAACCCACATCACCACTCACATAACGGTTAACATCAATCTTGTCTCTGAGTTCCTTGTTGGCCATGAGTTCAGATACGGAACACTTCTGGTCGCGAGCCATTCGCTCAACCAACTCGTATCTTTCAGGGTGGACTGCACTATTGTCCAGCGGCTCGTCTCCACCTTTTATGCGAAGGAAACCAGCCGATTGCTCGAAGGCTTTTGCTCCGAGACGCGGCACTTTCATCAACTCTTTGCGAGAGTGGAAAGGCCCGTTCTCACGTCGATAGCGAACGATATTCTGTGCAAGAGAAGGTCCGAGACCGCTCACGTAAGTCAAGAGCCATTGTGAAGCCGTATTGAGATTCACGCCAACTCTGTTCACGCAGGCAATCACGGTATCTTCGAGACTCTTTCTGAGAGCCGTTTGATTGACGTCTTTCTGGTATTGTCCCACGCCAATGCTCGACGGATCTATCTTTACGAGCTCTGCCAGAGGGTCCATCAATCGCCGACCTATGCTGACAGCTCCCCTGACGGTCACGTCCTCGTTGGGGAACTCCTCACGAGCAATTTCACTTGCACTATAGATGCTCGCTCCATCTTCGCTTACGCTATAAATCTCCACACCTTCAGGAAGGTCGAGGTGACGAACGAAATCTTCTGTCTCCCGACCAGCTGTTCCGTTGCCGATACTGATGGCTTGGACGCCGTACTTCTCGACAAGATTCTGGACGGTCAACATTGCCTTAACGCGTTCAGCTCGAGGAGGGTGGGGGAAGATGACATCGTGATGGAGGAGATTGCCTTCCGAATCGAGACAGACCACCTTACAACCTGTTCGGAAACCTGGGTCAATCGCCATAACACGCTTCTGTCCGAGGGGCGATGCCATCAGGAGTTGCTCCAGATTGCTAACGAATATTCGGATGGCTTCCTCGTCTGCCTTTTGCTTTGACGAAGCGCCAAACTCGTTGCTGATGCTGGGTTCGAGGAGTCGCTTGTAACCGTCATCTACGGCTTCATATACGGCCTGACTGCTCTCGCTATTGCCTCTGACGAACTGTCTGGCAATTCGTTCCAAAGCCGGTTCGTCGTCAACACAGATCGAGACACGCAGGATGCCTTCAGCTTCACCTCGCCGCATAGCCAGGAGTCGATGGCTGGAACAGCGTTTCAGGGGTTCCTTCCAGTCGAAGTAGTCGCGATAATTCTGTCCGTCTACATCTTTGCCCTTGATGACTTTGCTCTGTATCTGAGCATGAATGGAGAAGGTCGTCCTGAGCGTTTGCCTTGCCCGTTCGTCTTCGCTCACGCGTTCAGCTATAATATCCTTAGCCCCTTGCAGAGCATCTTCAAAGCTCCCTTCGAAGCCATCGAGCGTCTTAGCGGCAAGTTGCTTCAGAGGCGTATAGCTTTGCTTCATGATAGCATCGGCAAAAGGCTCAAGTCCAGCCTCTCGAGCAACTTGGGCTCGAGTGCGACGCTTCTGCTTGTAGGGGAGATAGATGTCTTCCAGAGTGGTCGCGTCCCAACATTCCTCGATCCTGGTTCGCAGTTCTGGGGTGAGTTTTCCCTGACCCTCGATGGTGGTGAGAATGAACTCTTTGCGGTGCTCCAACTCGTTGACATTGTCGAGTTCTGCAGCCACCTGAGCGACCTCGACATCCGTCATTCCACCAGTCGCTTCCTTGCGATAACGGCTGATGAAAGGCACAGTAGCGCCTTCCTGGAGCAAGTCGACGACTTGTCGCACATACTTCTCCTTGAGACCAGTTCGTTCGGCAATCAGGTTGTAGTTCATACTCATTCGTGCTAACAAGTTGCAAAGTTACGAATTTTAATTGAAAATTAAAAAAGGAATGTTGAAAAAAGTTCCAAAATTTTTGCAAAATTTACTCTCGAATCATTGGAAAAACCTTTACAAAACGCAGTATGTGATTTCACGCAAAAAGTTGTAAAGATTTTTCCGAAACTTGATGTTTTGACCTTCAACAGCCTGAAATTTCCAACATGGGCAAGGTCATTTGCAAACATATAAGGTGATGTTTGCCAACTTCACACGCCTAAATTGCCGATTTAACGTTGTTTGTAAGGCTGTAAAACACGCCAAAATTGCCACTTTTTCATGCCAAATCCAGAATCTTTACATGACAATATTTTGACTTTCAATCACATAACTAACCCCGAAAAATCGCTTTCTTTTCGTCCTCGGCACTATTTGGGCAAAACCAACGCAAGGAAAATGGGTCAGAATAGCGAATTTTCTTGACAAATTCAAAATTTCAAATTTATCTTTGTCGCTTGTTGGAAAACAATGAGAGCCGCAGAAAAACTGCAGCTCTATCATTTCGAAGTGACTCCGGAGGGATTCTAACCCTCGACCTTCAGAACCGGAATCTGACGCTCTATACAGCTAAGCTACGGAGCCGAAAAGGGTTAAAATGGCAGCTCGTCAGTTGCGCTTGGTGCCTCGAAGGGAGTCGTGGCAGGTTGTTCAACCTGAGGAGCTGGAGCTTCTGAAACTGCTTGAGGCTCTGGAGCGGCTGTGGGAGCAGCCTGACCTCTATCGATACGGAAAGCGCGTACATCGTTGAACCAACGGCCGTTATATTCGTGAGCGTCTATGTCAAAGTGAACTGTCAGCGTTTCACCAATTTGAATGTTGAAGGCTTGCAAGCGGTCAACGCCAAATACGTCGAACACCAGCTTTCTGGGAAACTCTCCTGGAACCTCCAAAACATATGACTTTGCCTTCCATTCGTTACCTGTTCTGTTGCTCACTCCACCGCGTTCGTTGAACTCGGCAATAATCTTTCCTGTTAATTCCATATTGTGTGTTTGTTTTAAGAATTTGGCTGCAAAGATATAAAATAAAGTTTAAAGTTTAAAGTTTAGAGTTTAAAGTTTTTCTTTTTGCGTGTTTTTTTCTACTCTTTTCTTTGTGATAGCACGAAAAAAAACTATCTTTGTCGTGCAAAAGTATACACATAACTAATAAATAATATGAACTTCAAAGTATCAAGCACGGCTTTTTACGGCCGTCTGACTGCTGCCAGCAAGGTGATGGCAAGCAAGAACTCTATGCCCATTCTGGATTGTTTCCTGCTCGATGTTGCTGGTGGCACAATCACCATCACTGCTTCCGATAGCGAAAAGTATTTCATCACAACCGTTCCCACCATTGAACAGAGTGGCGACGCTCGCTTCTGCATTCCTGCAAAGACCCTTATCGAATCGATGAAGGAACTGGCCGAGCAACCCCTCAACATTGGTTATAATCCCGATACTCAGGAGGTGAAAGTCGTTCACAACTCAGGTTCTTTCGTTGTGATGGCGATGGACGCAGCTCCCTATCCAATGGCAAAGACGGTCGGAGAAGACGCTACCCGCTTCGAGATGCCTGCCAGCGTTCTCCTCAACGGCATCAATCGTTGCCTCTTCGCAACTGCAAACGACGAGATCCGTCTCGTCATGAACGGCATCTATGTCGACATCAGACCTGACAGCATCGTGTTCGCTGGAACAGATGGTCGCAAGCTTGTTCGTAACACAAACAAGTCCGTCAAGAGTGGTTTGACAGCAGGCTTCATCCTTCAGAAAAAGGTTTCTGCCATCCTGAAGGCTGTCCTGACTAAGGAAGACGAGAACATTACAATCGCCTTCGACAACGAGAAAGCTACCATTTCTTCAGACGACATGAAGATGCACTTCCGTCTCATCGAAGGCCGTTACCCCAACTACAATGCCGTCATTCCTGAGAACAATCCCTTCTCAGCTCGCGTCGACCGTCAGGCTTTGATTAGTGCATTGAAGCGTGTCAGCGTCTTCTGCAACCAAAGCAGCGGCCTCGTCAAGCTCGAACTCGGCAACAACAACATCAAGTTGACGGGTCAGGATAACGAATATGCAACAAGAGCCGAGGAATTCATCCTTTGCGAATATACAAGCAACCCCATAAGCATTGGCTTCAGCTGCACTTTCCTGCTCGAGATAGCAGGCATCTTGGATAGCGAAATGCTCAAGATCGAACTGGCAGATCCAAGCCGTCCTGGCGTGATTCGTCCTGCCGACGATAACCCGGAAGACGAGGTTCTGATGCTGCTTATGCCTATGCGCGTAGAAGATTAAGCAATGAAACTCAAGCTCGACAGGCCAATCATCTTCTTCGACCTCGAGACGACAGGCTTGACGATAGGCAAGGACCACATCGTAGAGCTGTGTTACATTCGCCTCGAACCTAATGGAAACGAACGGGCAGAGACGCTTCGTTTCAATCCTGGCATACATATTCCGAAGGAGAGTAGCGACATTCATGGCATCACAGACAAAGATGTCAAAGACTGTCCTGCCTTTAAGGATAAGGCTGCAGAACTGGCGGAAGTCTTCGAAGGCTGCGACCTTGCCGGCTATAATAGCAATAAGTTCGATGTGCCGATGCTGGCTGAAGAATTTGCCATTTGTGGTATCGATATCCACATCAACGAGAAGAAATTGATTGATGTGCAGAATATCTTCCACAAGATGGAACAGCGAACTCTTGTTGCTGCCTACAAGTTCTACTGCGGGAAGAACCTCGAGAACGCTCACAGCGCGCTAGCCGATACTCGAGCAACCCTCGAAGTGCTTGAAGCACAACTCGACAGGTATGCAGACTTGAAGAACGACGTCGCCTATCTTGCCGACTTCACCCAGATACAAAAGGGTGTTGACCTTGCCTGCCGCTTTATTTACGATGAGAAAGGTGTCGAGATAATCAACTTCGGCAAATACAAAGGTCAGGCAGTTAAAGATGTCCTCAAGAAAGATCCTAACTACAAGGTTTGGATGTTGCAGGGTGACTTCACGATGAATACAAAACAAACACTAGAACGACTTGCGCTCAAATATGCTGGAAAATAAAAAGATAGTACTTGGCATAACGGGAAGCATCGCCGCCTATAAGGCTTGCATTCTTGCTCGACTTCTCATCAAGAAAGGAGCCGAAGTTCAAGTCGTTATGACTCCTTCGGCAAAGGAATTCATCACGCCTCTCACGCTTGCGACTTTGACACAGAAGCCTGTCGTGAGTGAGTTCTTCGATAGAAGAGATGGAAGTTGGCATTCTCACGTCAGTCTTGGATTGTGGGCAGATGCCATGCTTGTTGCCCCAGCTTCGGCAAGTACTATCGGCAAGATGGCGAACGGCATTGCCGACAACATGCTCGTCACCACTTATCTGAGCATGAAGGCACCTGTGTTTGTGGCTCCAGCAATGGACCTCGACATGTATGCTCATCCAACCACACAAGCTAACTTGAAGAAGCTTGCCAATTATGGCAACCATATAATCGAACCAGGCACAGGTTTCTTGGCTTCCAAGCTTGAAGGCAAAGGTCGCATGGAGGAGCCTGAGAAGATTGTCGAGGCACTTGAGCAATTCTTTGCTTCACAACAGAAACTTGCAGGCAAAAAAGTGCTCATCACAGCCGGACCGACTTACGAGAAGATTGATCCAGTTCGCTTCATTGGCAATTATAGCAGCGGAAAGATGGGCTTTGCCCTCGCTGAGACTTGTGCTGAGCAAGGTGCAGAAGTGACACTTGTCAGCGGTCCCGTCATGTTGCAGACAAATCATCCGAACATTCATCGCATAGATGTCGAGAGTGCAAGCGAGATGTATGAAGCTGCGACCAAGCACTTTCCCAAGGCAGACATTGCCATTCTTTGTGCCGCTGTTGCTGACTTTACGCCCAAAACTACTGCCGACAAGAAGATAAAGAGGAAAGGTGATGACTTGACAATCATGCTTCAACCCACACAGGACATTGCCGCAGCTCTTGGTGCAAAGAAGAAAAAGAAGCAAGTACTAGTGGGGTTTGCTCTCGAGACAGACAACGAACTGAATAATGCAAAAGACAAGATGAAGCGTAAGAACTTTGACTTCATCGTCTTGAACAGCCTTCAGGATAAAGGGGCTGGCTTCCGCGTCGACACAAATAAAGTTACTATCATTGACAGGCATAATGGCATAACTGCTTACGACACAAAGTCGAAAAAAGAAGTTGCAAAAGATATCATCGAGGCAATATATAATAGACAATAGACGTTATATTATTGGATATGAGAACACGAACAGTCAAGTTTTTTGTTTTATATACATTATTTATTATGTATTCCTGTGTTTTTGCCCAAGCACAGGAACTTGATGCTCGTGTAAACATCAATTATACGCAAATTGAGACAACTAGAACCGATGTCTTCGAGGCTTTGAAAACGAAGCTCACAGAGTTCCTCAACAACCATAAATGGACGGAGATTCCTTTCCGCGAGAACGAGAAGATTCAATGTAACTTCAACATAACAGTCAACAAGTACAACCAGGAAGAGAACTCTTTCGAGTGCACATTGCTGATGAATTGCAGTCGTCCTGTATATGGAAGCTCATACAACACAGTGGCTTATGCAGTGAACGACAAGGACTTCACATTTGAATTCAATGAGTTTGACCAGCTTGAGTATCAGGAGAATCAAGTAGACAACAACCTTGTTGCACTCCTTGCATATTATGCTTATATGATAATAGGCATGGATCTTGACACCATGGCTCTAAAAGGTGGTACTGATTGTTTCAATGTTGCAGCAGATATTGCAACGGCAGGAGAAAGCATGGGATTTCCAGGATGGAAGGCTTTTAGCGATAGTGGCAACCGTTATGGCTTGTTGAACGACTATATGGATGGCGCTTTAGAGTGTATGCGCGAGTTCAATTACATTTATCATCGCAAAGGACTCGACCGTATGGCAGAAGTTCCAGACAGTGCAAGAGCCGTCATTGCCGATGCTTTGGAACTGCTTCATGAAGCCAATACTGCAAAGAACATGACAAAGGTTGCCCAACTCTTTACTGAGTATAAGCGTGATGAACTTGTCAACATCTTTGCGAAGAAAGGTACCAACGAAGAAAAGGAAAAGGCCTACGAGATTCTTTTCGCTATTGATGCTTCGCAGAACAACACTTGGGAGAAGATTAAAAGCAATTAAAGTTCTGCTTGTAACCTTAGCATTTCGTCGCGAAGGATTGCTGCATCCACAAACTCCATCTTTTTTGCGGCTTCTTGCATCTTCTTTTTGAGACTTGCTATTCGTTGCTTCTTTTGTTCTACGGTTAAGGTTTCTGCTTCTGCAACTGCAAGTACTTCGTAATGTGGGGGCTCCACATAAGGTCTTTGCTCTGCTCCTTGACTGTGCTGAATCAAGTCGCCCATCGTTTGAGCCTTCTTAATCTGTTGAGGTGTAATGTTGTGTTCAGCATTATATCGCAGTTGCTTTTCCCTTCGACGGTTCGTCTCGTTGATTGTTGCAGCCATGCTTGGAGTGATTGAATCGGCATACATGATGGCTTTGCCATTCACGTTTCTGGCTGCTCTGCCTATTGTTTGTGTCAGGCTTCGCTGGTTGCGAAGGAACCCTTCTTTGTCGGCATCGAGAATTGCGACAAGCGAAACTTCTGGCAAATCGAGGCCTTCTCGAAGAAGATTGACGCCTACAAGGACATCATAAACGCCAGAGCGAAGCTCACCTAAAATGCGAACTCGTTCCAAAGTGTCAACATCGCTATGAATATAAGCAGTTTGAATGCCTGTTCCAAGAAGGTATTCCGTCAGTTCTTCAGCCATTCTTTTCGTTAATGTGACGACCAAAACACGTTCTTTTCGCTCGATACATTGCTGGATTTCCTCCATCAAATCGTCCACTTGATTTAGGGTGGGGCGCACTTCGATTGGAGGGTCGAGAAGTCCTGTCGGACGTATAACTTGTTCAACAACAACGCCTTCGCTCTCAGCAATCTCATAGTCGGCAGGTGTTGCGCTTACATAAATGACCTGATTCGTCATTTCCTGGAACTCCTCGAACTTGAGGGGACGGTTGTCTTTGGCTGCGGGCAAACGGAATCCATAATCGACAAGAGTTGTCTTGCGGGCTTGGTCGCCTCCATACATAGCATGTATCTGAGGTACAGACACATGGCTTTCGTCGATTACCATCAAATAGTCTTTGGGGAAGAAATCAAGCAGACAATAAGGACGAGTGCCAGGTTTGCGACCATCGAAATAACGGCTGTAATTCTCGATTCCAGCACAATGTCCGAGCTCGCGAATCATCTCTATATCATATGTGACGCGTTCGTACAGACGTTTTGCCTCGAGTTCTTTACCCTGACTCTCAAAGAAAGCGATTTGAGCGCGAAGGTCTTCCTGAATCTGAACAATGGCACGTTCCTGAGCATCCTTGGAGGTCATGAAGAGGTTGGCAGGATATACTTTATAGCAATCGTAGAGTTGAATGCGTATAAGAAGTTCAGAATCAAGCTCTTCTATACTGTCGATTTCATCGTCCCAAAAGGTTATGCGAAGCAGGAAATCGCTATATGCGAGGGCGATATCTACGGTATCTCCTTTGACGCGATATTCTCCTCTACTTGGCGAGATGTCGTTACGGACATAAAGCAACTCGTTAAGTCTGCGAAGCAGGTCGTTTCTGTCGAGTTTCTGACCGACATGAAGTTCCAAGAGACTCTCGTAGAAAGTGGAAGGATTGCCCATTCCGTAGATGCACGACACACTGCTCACCACAATGACATCCGAGCGACCCGAGAGTAGGGCACTAGTTGCAGAGAGTCGCAACTTGTCGATCTCATCGTTGATGGCCAAGTCTTTCTCGATATATGTGTCCGTCGAAGGCATATAGGCTTCAGGCTGATAGTAGTCGTAATAGCTGACGTAATACTCTACTGCATTATGGGGGAAGAACTGCTTCATCTCGCCATAAAGCTGGGCGGCCAACGTCTTGTTGTGCGACAGAATGAGGGTGGGGCGGCCAATATTCTTGATGACATTGGCGATGGTAAAGGTCTTGCCACTACCAGTCACACCAAGCAGAGTCTGAGCTCGCACACCTTGCTTGATACCATCAGTCAGTTGCTGAATCGCTTCAGGCTGGTCGCCTGTCGGAACATATTCTGAGATAAGCTCGAAAGAATTCATGATGCAAAGGTACAAAAAAGCATGCGAATAACCAAACAATATGGACAAAATCGCATCACTCTGAGGGACGATTAAAAAGATGGGCAGTGAAGATGGCAAACAACTAGTGTGAAGTTTGCGATTTACTAGTGTTATGTTTGCGATTTACTAGTGTTACGTTTGGCATCATGGCGTGTGATGTTGGGAAATGCTTTCAGAAGCAATTTCAAGCGCCCGAGTATAAATTTGTCTGTTTATAATCAGTAATTATTATTTTTTTTGTATCTTTGCAGCAAAATTAAAGATATTCGACTATGAAAGAAGAGAAGAAAGCCGCAAAAAAGAAGGCAACAAAGAAGGTCACAAAAAAGCTTGAAAGCATTCTCGACTTGAATTCCAATAACATTTGGGACTTGGACGAGTTCGCAATTGCTGAAGCCTGGGAGAGAGCAAGAGGAGAAGAAGACTTCAGTATCAGCGAGTTAAAGCTTCTCAATACCATCAGACTTGCTTTCGAGGTGGTACACTATAATCCAGAAGATGAACGCGAGGCTCAGAAATATGAAAATGGAGGTTGGGCAAAGTTGACACATTGTCATGAAGAAAAAGGCTGTGTGGCAATTCGCAGAAAAGCAATCGAACGTATTACTGACCTCAGCTACGAGAACATCCGTCACATTTCAACGGCGATGCTTCTGGAACTCATCGACCGTAATTTCGGAGGTGGTTGGGACGCAATATCCCTTGCCATTCGAGACATTATCGAGACAGGTTTCGAGATAAGCACAACGCAACTTCCCGCCAGTCGCATTCATGCACCAGGCGGTACTGTAGAGAAGAAGGTGGCACAAGGTTTCGATGTTCTGGAGATTCCAAAAGGAACATGGGTGGAAGCAATCTTCGCCAAGAAGAAAGATCCAGTGGAAAAGATTCACATGGACTTGCCGGAAAGGCAGTATGATGAAGAGGGAAATCCCATTCCACTTCCTGAAGACTTGGATAATTTAGACGAGATGGAGGATGATTCTCTTGAAAACGACGACACTTACTACAGCAGTATCACTCCTGTAGCTGACGTGAAAGAACTTGAGGAAGAAGGCCTCTCGATAGAAGATATCAGCGAAAGCGACGAGGAAGAATAAGTCTATCTTCTTCTGAACTCGGCACAAACGATACCAGTACAAACGGCTACATTAAGGCTCTCGGTCGTGAGTGAGCCTGGTGGATAGTTGGGGACATAAAGACGACGGTCAACAAGTTCCGCAACTTGCTGGCTAATGCCGTTCCCCTCATTACCCATAACAATGATACCAGACGAGGAAAGTTCTTCCTTATATATATTTGTGCCGTCAAGAAAAGTTCCGAATACAGGCATTTTTGCCTCTCGAAGAACTTCTGGCAGACTGCAATAATGCACTTTCACCCTTGCCAAAGCTCCCATGCAAGACTGCACACATTTGGGATTGTAAACGTCTGCAGAACCGTCTGAACAAAGGACTTCGTGGATACCAAACCAGTCTGCGATTCGCAGGATGGTGCCCAAATTGCCAGGATCTTGCACACCATCGAGGGCTATGACGAGTTGGTTTTGAAGAGAAGTAATGTCGAGTTTCTCGTCAGGAATCTGCATGACAGCAAGGACGCTCTGAGGATTCCGAAGCAAACTGGCTCTCTCCAATTCCTCGCGACTCACTTCGTCCACCTCTTTGACGGCTTTCAGAAGATGCTTGTTCTCAGCCAGCCATTCCTTTGTGGCCGCGATATAAAGAGGAGTGGAGTAGGGGAGAAGTTCGCCTACAAGTTTAGGTCCTTCAGCCACAAAAGCATTGTGTTGCAGACGATATTTGCGCATCTCCAACGATTTGATCCATTTAATGCGAGCCTTACTAATCATTCTTGAGTTGATGTGTTTCTGCTGCAAAGTTATATAATTTGTTTGAATTTTGAATTTCGAATGGGTATATTTTGAATTAATTGTCGTATCTTTGTAGCGTGAATTTAGCCAAACGACTCATAAAGCCACTTCTTCTGTTGCATTTTCTCGTTCTTTTGAGCGGATGCCACACTTCGCGTTTTATTCCCGAAGGCGGTTATTTGCTTACAGGAACAAGCATAAGCAGCGAAGATAAGCATGTTGGAACAGAAGAACTTCAGGCCTACATGCCACAACGCCCCAATAGTAAGTGGTTTTCCATCTTCAATGTTCCTATCGGGCTTTACAGTCTTTCTGGCAGAGACAGCACTAAACGCTTCAACCGATTCCTGCGTCACCTTGGCGAAGCTCCTGTAATCTACGATAGAGAACGAACTATTCAGGCCTGCAACAACATGCAGCTTGCCGTTCGAAACATGGGTTATCTTAATGCGGAAGTGCTTTTGCTGGAAAAGGCGAAGAAGGACAAGATGAAGATTTTCTATCGTATCATTCCACACGAACGCTACTATGTTCACGACTTTTCGCTCGATGTTCAGGACGATTCCCTACGCCAAGTACTTGACAGCCTTGACTATCATCCGTCTTTGAGCAAAGATATGATTGCTCCCAATAAGCCATATAGCATCAATGCTCTCGATGCAGAACGAAGCAAACTCTATGGCTTGCTGGTGGAAAACGGCTATTATAAATTTAATAAGGATTACGTACATTTCCGTGTTGACACAACCCTCGGAAATCATCTTGCTGATGTTGAAATGATAGTTAGGCTGGCTCAGGAGAATGCCGACTCTGCCGATCATTCGCATCATCGCTTTCACTTTGGGAACATAAACTACGAGTTTCCTGACGGCAAGCCATTCCTTCGTCCGAAAGTTCTTCGTAATGCAACGGCCATTAGTAGTGGCGGACTCTATCGCGAAAGCAATATGCACGAGACATATGCCCGCATGACTCGACTTAGTGCGGTAATGGCTACGAATGTCACTATCAACCAAAGGGAGGACGATAGCAACTTGTTGGACGTCAATGTCTCACTAACTCCAAACAAACCCAATTCCTTTAGTGCTGAACTGGAGGGAACCAACTCTGCTGGAGACTTTGGTGCTGCAGCAAGTTTGACTTACCAAAACAGAAACCTGTTCAAGGGATCGGAACTCTTCAACATAAAACTTCGTGGCGCTTTCGAAGCTATTAAGGGACTGAGTGGATATGCCGATCAGAACTTTATAGAGTATAGTGTCGAGACCGGTCTCATGTTTCCAGATTTCAAGTTCCCTTTCCTTCGACCTTCTTTCCGCCGAAATGCTCAAGCCACAACAGAGGTGAATCTCGCATTTGACTCCCAAGACAGACCCGAGTTTCATCGTCGAGTCCTGACAGGAGCGCTTCGATATCGTTGGAACAGGGACAACAGACAACGGCAGCATCGCTTCGATCTGTTAAATCTCGACTATGTCTTCATGCCATGGATAAGTGACACTTTCCGCGACAAATACCTTAGCGACCCACAGAATCGTAATGCTATCTTGAAGTATAACTACGAGAACTTGTTCATTATGAACTGGAGCTATCACTTCGCTTATACGTCAAGACCTCTTGGAGCCTCTGCTTCGAACTATGGAACAAATGCCTATACGCTTCGACTTGGCATTGAAACTGCTGGCAATTTCCTTTATGGAATAACAAGCGCAACTCATACACAGCAGAATGAAGAAGGGCAATACACGCTTTTCAATATCGCTTATGCACAATACGCGAAATTCGATGTTGCTTTTTGCAAAAGTTTCCTCATCAACAAGAACAATTCCCTGGCACTTCATGCAGCATTGGGTATAGCCTATCCATACGGCAATTCCTATATTCTGCCTTATGAAAAACGATATTTCAGTGGAGGCGCCAATAGCGTTCGAGGCTGGAGTGTTCGTGAGTTAGGACCAGGCAGTTTCCAAGGATCAGACGGTCGTATTGACTTCATTAACCAAACAGGTGACATCAAACTCGACTTGAATGTTGAATACAGAACACATCTTTTCTGGAAATTCGATGGCGCAGCCTTCATAGATGCAGGTAATATATGGACAATCAGAGACTACAAAGATCAGCCTGGAGGCCAGTTTAAGTTCGACGAATTCTGGCGTCAAATAGCTGTTTCCTATGGCCTTGGCATTCGTCTTAACTTCAACTATTTCATCCTCAGATTCGATGGAGGCATGAAAGCGATACATCCTGCCTATACAGATAGTCACGGACATTACCCAATTATACATCCTAAGTTCAAACGCGACTTTACATTCCATTTCGCAGTCGGAATGCCATTCTAGACCATGAAACTCTCAATATTGATACCTACATATAATTATGACTGCAGTCATCTGGTTCTTCAATTGCAGGAACAACTGCCCGAAGAAGCAGAAATAATTATAGGTGACGACTGCTCAACAAAGCCTATAAAAGAGCTTTCAGGTTGTCGCATTTTCAGACCAGAACATAACCTTGGTCGTGCTGCAATCCGAAATTCTCTTGCTCGGGAGGCGAAAGGAGAGTGGTTGCTTTTCATCGATGCCGATGCTGAAGTGCGAAGTTCGACATTTATCCAGGACTATTTGGATGCTGCAAAGGATGCTCAGGTCGTTTGTGGCGGCACAGGAAATCTTCCCAAATGTCCTTTTCCTGCAGCAAAACTGCGTTATGATTATGAAATTCAAGCGGAAAAACGGCTAACACTATTGCATAGACAAGCTCATCCATACGCGCAATTTACAACATTCAACTTCCTGATATTGCGCAGTTTGTTTCTTTCGATTTGTTTCGATGAAAGCCTGAAGGAGTATGGACATGAAGATACGTTCTTTGGTTTGGAACTTAAACGAAGAGGCATTCCGATTCTTCATATTGACAACAAACTGACGCATTTGGGACTTGAGCCTGCTGAAGAATATCTTGAGAAAACAGAAACCGCATTAAAATCATTAGCGACAATGGATATCGAACAACAATATAATGTTCGAGTTTCCACTATGGCTTTGCGATTAAAACGTTGGCATTTATTCAGTTTAGTACGTTACATATTCAAGATAGCTAAACCGTTCTTGCGTGCTAATCTGTTAGGAAAACATCCTCAACAAATTCTGTTTTCCATGTATAAACTGGGGTACTTTGCCACAATAACGCAATAAACATTTAATGGGCGTTATGTTTAGTAGCAAATTTGACACTCCTATTTCATCATAAGAACAAGTAACAAAAGCAAACCATGAAGATTTCAATAGCTGGAACAGGAAAAATAGTTGGCGAAGTTTTGCAGATGATTCATAAAGAATTTGCTGGCAAGATAGAAGTCACAGGCATTTATTCGCGTGAACATAGTGTGGAACATGCCATCGATCTATGTCAGGCTTATGCTCCAACTGGATTTGTCTATACCGATTATGAACGTATGCTTCAAGAAGCAGATGCTGATTTCGTTTATATTGCAAACGCGAATCATGTTCATCATGAATATGCGATGAAGGCAATGATGGCAGGTAAAAACGTCATTGTTGAAAAGCCAATTGCAGTTGACAGAGTGCAGACAGAAGAACTTATCGACACAGCTATTCAGCGATGTGTCTATTGTCTGCCAGCCTTTTCATTGCTTTATATGCCTTTGTTCAGACAGTTGCAAGAGCTTGTTCCACAGCTTGGAACAATCAGGATGATTCATTGCAACTTCGCTCAACGAAGCAGTCGTTATGATCGATATCTCCGTGGTGAGCTCACTCCTGTATTCGATCCTGCAATGGCTGGCGGCACTCTTGCGGACCTGAACGTCTATAACTTGTGCTTCATGATAGCTCTGTTCGGCCCTCCAAGAACAGTTCGATACGAATGTAATCGCGGTTTCAACGGTATTGACACAAGCGGAACTCTGCTTTGTCACTACCCTACTTCGATAGCAACCTTAAGTGCATCGAAGGATTCAAATGGCCTTTCTTATGGATGCATTCAGGGCGAGAATGGTTATATCGAAGTTCATGGGTCTGTAAGCATCCTTGATTCCTTCACGCTTCATCTTAATGGAAAAGAACCTGTTACATATAAAAGTGACAGCAGTCGGCATCGTCTAAGTTATGAGTTCCAAGAGTTTCTTGCTCTCATAGAGAATCGACAAAAATGCCACATCGTTATACCTTATGTGACGCGAATAATGCAAGAGATTGCAATCGCACAAGAAAGAATGATATCATGAACAAACTTCCCCTATTTTTCCTTGGCAGTTTTGCCTTCAATGCTGCTCATGCTCAGCGATGGAACATCGTTTACATCATGAGTGACGACCATTCTTATCAAGCAATTAGTGCTTATGGTCATCAACTTAGCAAGCAAGCTCCAACTCCCAACCTTGATCGTCTTGCAGAACGTGGCATGCTTTTCCGCCGTGCCTATGTGGAGAACTCGCTTAGCACCCCCAGTCGCGCTTGCTTGATGACAGGCATGTATAGCCATCAAAGCGGTCAAAGAACGCTTGATTGTCCTATAGATGAGAATGCTCCTTTCGTCAGTGAATACTTGCAACAAGCAGGTTATCAGACAGGTATGATTGGCAAATGGCATATGCTTTGCGAACCTAAAGGCTTCGACACCTATCAGGTTCTTCCTGGTCAAGGTGACTATTACGACCCCAAATTCCGTTCGAAAGAGTCTGGAGGAAAGTATGTCGTCGAGAAAGGGTATGCTACAAATCTCATCACGGATCATGCTATTCAGTTCCTTGAAGAGCGAGATAGGACGAAACCTTTTGCACTCTTTGTCCATCATAAAGCGCCTCACAGGAATTGGATGCCACCTCTCGATATGCTTGATCTTTATGAAAATGTGGAGTTCCCCTTGCCTGAAACATTCTTCGACGACTATTCTACGAGAGGTCGAGCTGCTCATGAGCAACAGATGAGCATAGCGAAAGATATGGAGATGTGCTACGACTTGAAGGTCACACAGATTAAGCCTGGCATGGGTTATACTCATGAACGGAACGGTAACGGTTTCCGTCAACAACTTTCTCGCATGTCTGCCGAACAAAGAGAAAAGTGGGAATCTGTCTATAACCCTCGTAACGAGGAAATGCTTTCCCAACATATTACCGGAAACGACCTGCTGAAGTGGAAGTTCCAACGTTACATCCGCGACTATATGCGCGTCATTCATAGCATAGATGAGCAGGTAGGTCGTTTGCTGGATTACCTTGAAGCGAATGATTTGATGGATAATACACTTGTCGTTTACACGAGTGATCAGGGTTTTTATATGGGCGAACATGGATGGTTCGACAAGCGCTTCATGTATGAAGAGTCGTTCCGCACTCCCCTACTCGTCTGTGCTCCTGGAATGAAAGGCGGTCAGGAGAGTGACGCTCTCGTTCAGAACATTGACTTTGCCCCAACTTTCCTCGACATCGCAGATGCCGAAAAACCTCAGCAAATGGTTGGAACTTCGTTGCTGCCTATCATCTCTCAAAGCGGGAAAACACCAAAGAATTGGCGCAAGTATCTGTATTATCACTACTATGATTGTCCTGCAGAACACAATGTGATGCGTCATGATGGGGTTAGTGATGGCAGATACAAATTGATTCACTTCTATGGAGCGAAAGGTTCGTATGATGAACTTTTCGACCTAAAGAAGGATCCGAATGAGCTTCACAACGTCATTTCGGAAAAGAAATATGCCAAACATTTGGCTCGTTTGCAGAAGCAATTGGACACGTTCCGAGTTGAGCAAAAAGTTGATGAGTGGTAAACGTGAAAACGTGGCACAGTTAAATTGCAAACGTGGCACGTTACGTTGGCCAACTTAACACGTTAACTTTGCAAACTTCACACGTTACGTTCGACAACTTCACTAAGGTCGTTTGAAAAGACAAAAGGAAAAGGCAACATTTCCTTGCTTTCGTGGAAGTGCTGCCTTTATTTTGTATTGATGTTTTGGGGCCTATAAGATTCCCAATTCCTTGAATACTTTCTTAAGTTTGATGACTGATTCGTCGACTTGTTCGCGAGTGTGATTTGCCATCAAAGCATAGCGAACGAGTGTGTCTTGCGGAGCACAAGCTGGCGGAATGACAGGATTGATGAAGACACCTTCGTTGAAAGCCTTCGCAACTGCCATGAAAGTCTTGTCTGTGTCGCGAACATAGAGAGGAATGATAGGACTTTCTGTGTCACCAATCTCGAAGCCTTCCTCGCGGAAACGCTTAAGTGCGTAATTCGTTACACTCCAAAGTGCTTCCAGACGTTCAGGCTCATTCTGGATGATATGAAGTGCCTCGCGAGCTGCTGCAGTTGCTGCTGGAGTGCAACTTGCGCTGAAGATGTAGGTGCGGGCTGTGTGGCGCAGCCAATTGATGACACTGCTATCTGCTGCGATGAAACCACCGATAGAAGCAAGACTCTTAGAGAAAGTGCCCATGATAAGGTCGACTTCATCAGTCAGGCCGAAGTGGTTGCAGACACCTCTACCCTGCTTGCCGAAAACGCCTATGCCGTGAGCCTCGTCCACCATGATGGCGACATTTTTGTATTTTTTCTTCAGCTCAACAATTTCAGGCAGTTTGCAGAGGTCGCCTTCCATGCTGAATACGCCATCCACAACAATGAGTTTCACGCGGTCAGGCTCGCACTTCTGGATCATCTTCTCAAGGTCTTCCATGTCGTTGTGCTTGTACTTGAGCTGCGTGGCAAAGCTGAGACGACGACCGTCAACAATGCTTGCGTGGTCACGATCATCACAGATGACATAGTCGTTACGGTCAACGAGTTGGCTGATGACGCCGCTGTTAACAGTGAAACCAGTTGCAAAGCAGAGGGCTTCATCCTTGCCGACAAACTCAGCAAGCTCTTTCTCGAGCTGAACATGAATGTCGAGCGTGCCATTCAGGAAACGGCTTCCAGCACAACCGCTACCGTATTTCTGCATAGCTGCACAACCAGCATCGATCACACGTTGGTCGCCAGTCAATCCTGTATAGGCATTCGAGCCGAACATCAAGACACGTCGGCCTTCCATGATAACCTCTGTACCTTGTTTACCTTCTATCTCGCGGAAGTAAGGGTAAATACCCTGCGCCATGAACTCTTGCGGGAGAGTATATTTGGCACATCTTTCTTGTAGTAATCCCATAAATGTATAAAAGCGAACCCACAAAGGGCCAAATTTTTGTGCAAAGGTACTCCTTTTTCTTGAAATATTGTAGCTCTTTCCCTAAAAAAAATGCATAGTGCGTCTATTTATATTAATAATGTAGGGGAATTGGACATTTTTCCTTATCTTTGTAGCGCGAAATATGGATAAAAAGACCAAAATAGTATTCATCGTAAACCCGATTTCGGGTACTTCGGACAAGAGTCATATCATTGATCTGATCCCAGAGTATCTGGATAAGCGTCGTTTTGAATGGACAATCTGCAAGACCGAACACAAGGGTCATGCTGCAGAGTTTTCAGGCAAAGCGATAGAGGAAGGCGTAGATGTGGTTGTGGCTGTTGGAGGCGATGGAACGGTTAACGAGGTCGCTCGAAGTCTTGTCCATACAAACACGGCACTCGGCATCATTCCTTGTGGCAGCGGAAACGGACTTGCCAGACATCTCTATATTCCCATGAATCCTGATGGAGCCCTGCAAGTCCTCTCGGATTGTCACATCGAACAACTCGATTACGGAATCATCGACCAGACCCCTTTCTTCTGCACTTGCGGCGTAGGTTTCGACGCATTCATCAGCGATCGGTTTGCCCAAAGCAATCGCAGAGGCCTTCTTACCTACATAGAAAACACGCTTAAAGAGGGCTTGAAGTATAAGCCGGACACTTACGAAATCACAATTGACGGGGAGAAGCAAGTATATAAAGCTTTTCTAATAGCTTGTGCGAATGCCAGCCAATACGGAAACAACGTTTACATTGCCCCTCATGCCAGTATGAGTGACGGCTTGATGGATGTTACATTGATGGAACCTTTTACCTTACTCGAGGCTCCACAAATAGCTATTCAACTCTTTAACAAGACAATCACGACCAACTCGCATATTCGTTCATTCCGTTGTCAGCATTTGCACATCAAACGTTCAGCTCCAGGAGTGATACACTTCGATGGCGACCCCAAGGATGCTGGCGAAGAACTTGATGTGAAACTGATGCCGAAAGGTATTCGCATGGTTGTCAATACTCGCGAACAACCCTATCTCCCTCCCCTACTTCGTGCTTTTGCTGATGTTTATCACGGTGTAAACGAAGAGATTTCCAACTTTGGAGCCGACATAAAAGCCGACTTTAAGGAGGGGCAGCGACGCATCAGCACTATCAACAAAGAACTGCTTCGCAAACTAAGGAAGAAGTCTTAGTTCCTTCTCGAAACTTGCCGCAATTGCTTCTTTCTGCTCCTGTGACAAAGGCTGCTGCGTTTGTTCCAAAGCAACTTGTAATGCCCTGATAGCCTTTGCTTTAGCTTGCTGTTGTCCCATCTTCACACCACTTCGATAAGGTGTGGATGGGAGCAAGGCACGATTGAAGTTTCCGTCGCTCATCTCTAACTGATTGTAACCTTGCTTGCCAATGCCTTACATTTGTCGCGAAGAGCATCTTGAGAGACATCGAAACTGTCCCAACATACCACAACACCCATTCTGCGACCCACATGAGCTTGAGGTTTGCCGAAGATGCGAAGGTCTGTCTTCGATGCTTCACACACTTTCTCGATGCCCTGATATTGAGGATTGTCTGTCTCGACAGGAGAGAGAATCACAGCAGAAGTGCCTTGACGATAGAGTTCAATCTCAGGAATGGGAAGCGATAGGACTGCCCTTGCATGCAACTCAAACTCGCTGAGATTCTGCGTTCCTGCAAGCGTGACCATACCTGTATCGTGTGGACGGGGGCTGAGCTCGCTGAAGATTACACCACGTTTCTCACTTACGAAGAATTCCACGCCCCAGATGCCCGATCCAGTTAAAGCGGCTGTCACTTTCTTGGCCATCGCTTGAGCGGCTGCAAGATGCTCTGGCTTCATCGCTTTTGGTTGATAGCTTTCGCGATAATCACCGCCTATTTGAACGTGTCCGACAGGTGCACAAGTCAAGGTTTCCCCATTATCTTGAGTGACGGTAAGCAGGGTGATTTCATAGTCGAAAGGAATGAATTCCTCGACAATCACTTCCATAATGTCGCCACGACTGCCTCCACAAGCACAAGCCCAAGCCTTCTCCAATTCGTCCGGGCTGTCAACCTTGCTTTGTCCGTGTCCGCTACTGCTCATCAAAGGTTTGATGATGCATGGAAAGCCGATGATGGAAGCCGCTTGCTTCAATTCTTCGTAAGTGCTTGCATAACGATAATCGGCAGTTTGCAACCCGAGTTCTGTGTGAGCGAGCTCACGAATGGCCTTTCGGTTCATTGTATAATTGACGGCTCTAGCGCTGGGAACAACACGGATTCCTTGCTTCTCAAACTCGTAGAGCTTTTCGGTTCTGATGGCTTCTATCTCAGGAACTATGATGTCTGGCTTCACCTCGTTGACTGCTGCAACAAGGGCTTCTCCGTCGAGCATGCTGAAAACTCGGCATTCATCGGCAACTTGCATAGCCGGAGCTCCTGCATATTTGTCGCAAGCAACCACGTATTGACCTAATCGTTGGCAAGCTATTACAAACTCCTTACCAAGTTCTCCAGAACCCAAAAGCATTATCTTTTTCATATCTTTGCTTTTTAATCATTTATTATATTTGTCCTTTCCCCAGCACTTTTCCATTTGTGCACGAAGCCTATCTTCTGCCGGATTGTTCTGAGGTTGCCAGAAACGCTGATCCTTTAGCTCGTCAGGAAGGAACTGCTGAAGAACGAAATTGCCTTCATAGTCGTGGGCATATTTGTAACCCTTGCTGTAACCTAAGTCTTTCATCAGAGATGTTGGAGCATTTCTGAGGTGTAGGGGGACAGGTTGATTGCCAGTTTCCTGAACTTTTTGAAGGGCGTTGTTGATGGCCATATAAGCCGAATTGCTCTTCGGACTCGAGGCAAGATAGACGGTTGCTTCAGCCAAAGGAATACGACCTTCAGGCCACCCTAACTTCATGACCGCATCAAAAGCGGCATTAGCCAACAGTAGAGCGTTTGGGTTGGCAAGTCCTATGTCTTCGCTTGCGCTAATTACCAACCTCCTGGCTATGAAAGCAGGGTCTTCCCCACCCTCAATCATACGTGCCAGCCA
>JAGCFN010000181.1 GCA_017650085.1 Bacteroidaceae bacterium
AGAGCCGAAACTTTTTTCACATTTATTTATCCATGTCTGAAAACTAAAGCAACAAAAACAATGCCAAACCCGAAACTTGACATCTTGACTGACATGAAAGGCGTCGTTGGCAAACATCTAGTGTGACAATCGCAAACATATAGTGTGACGATTGCAAACATCTAGTGTGACGTTGGCGATTTACTAGTGTGACGTTGGCGATTTACTAGTGTGACGATTGAGATTTTCCCTGCCCACGTTTTCCGGCTTTGGCTTCGTCAATCTGCAAGTTCGCTTGGAGGAAGGCCCAACAAACTTGGACAGCATTTCCGCTATTCTTACCTTTGAGATTAGACTCGAAAGTGCTCCCGTTTGGAAATTAAAAGAAAAACTTTGGTTTTCCTTTTGTATTTCGCTCACTTATTCGTACCTTTGCCCCCAGAAAAAGGCAGTGAACCGGCTTGCCGCTGCTTGGAAGTGCCCCCTCGAAGGGCATTTCCGAGGAGAGGAAAGTCCGGGCAACACAGGGCATCTCGCTTCCTAACAGGAAGAGGTCCGAAAGGGTCAGTAAGTGCAGAAGAAAACAACCGCCTCCTTCGTGAGGTAAGGGTGAGAAGGCGAGGCAAGAGCTCACCAGGTCGGCAGCGATGTCGATGCTGTGCACTCCGAGAGTTGAAAGTTCATGTAAACCGGCGAACACAAAGAGAGAGCGGCCCGCTCGAGCTGGAGGGTAGAACGATAGAGGGCAGTGGTGACACTGTTCGTAGATAAATGGCAAGCAACCCTTTCGAGGGTGACAGAACCCGGCTTACAGGTTCGCTGACTTTTCTTTCTGAAAATATGGTTAGTTTAGAGCACATATGGAGCGTCAATGAAAAGCGGCTCAGCCGTATGGAACGACTGGGACTGAGGATACTGAAGCGGTTCGTCATCACTTGGGAATGCATCAAGAAGAACCACATCATGAGCTATGCCTCAGCCCTCACCTATAGCAGCATGCTGGCAGCCGTCCCCGTTCTGGCAATCATCTTCGCCATTGCCCGAGGCTTCGGCTTTGACACCATCATCGAGACAAAGCTGAGAAACTCGCTCGAAGGGAACCCAGACATAGCCGACACAATACTCTATTTCGTGGAGTCCTACCTCCAGCACACCAAGGGCGGCGTCTTCATCGGCATCGGTCTGATATTCTTGCTCTACACCTTGCTCTCGCTCACAGCCAACATCGAGGAAGCATTCAACACGATTTGGTACGTCAAACGCTCGCGTACAATCTATCGGCAAGTCATCGACTACTTCGGAGTCTTCCTGCTGCTCCCCTTCGTCGTGGTCATCATGAGCGGTCTGGGCGTATTCCTGCAGACATTCCGCACCCTATTGCCCGAAACGCAACTGCTCAGCAAGACGACAACCTTCTTCCTCCATGTCTCGCCCATCATCTTTGCAATACTGGTCTTCATGTTGCTCTTCAAAACGATGCCCAACACTCGAGTCAAGTGGAAACACACAATTTGGCCGAGCATTTTGGCAGGAACAGTATTCATGATTGTTGAGTGGGTTTACGTACATTATCAGATAAAGTTGAGCGCATACAACGCCATCTACGGCTCCTTCGCAGCCATTCCATTGTTCATGCTCTGGTTGCAAATCTCATGGTACATCTGTCTGTTTGGAGCCCAACTGTGTTATGCCAACCAAAGCATCCACACATACGCATTCGAACGAATCAGCGACGAGCTGAGCAGACGCTATCGCGACACCCTCATCCTCCTGTTGATGAGCCGAATCTGCAAGCACTTCTCAAACGGTTTGAAGCCCTTCACAGCCCATCGTCTCGCAGTTGACACACACCTTCCAGACAGCCTTGTAGGCATTCTTCTAGGCGAACTGACAGACATGCAACTGCTTGTCGAAGCACACAACGAACCCGGAGACGAGCCACACTACCTGCCTGCAATTGACATTCACCGTATCACAGTTGGAATGGTCACACGTCGTATTGACTCTCACGGCATAGAAAATCCGTCCCTTGTCTGGCAGACAGGAACGCCTGAATGGGATGCCTTACGCAGTCTTCGCAACGAAAACGAGGATGCGCTCCTCATCGACTTATAGCTGACAAACAAAAGTAAAGTGGTCCGCAAAGACCTGTTCGCAATTTGGACGCGAACGGAAAAGGCCGAAAATAGTGCTTCCGCTACCACTCATAGAAGCATAAGCAGCACCCTGATGATAGAGTTCCTGCTTGATTTCTGCAAGCAAAGGATGACTGGAGAAGATGCTCTCCTCGAAATCATTCACCATTCTTCCCACCCATTGCCCTACAGGTAACTTTATTGTTTCAAGCAAAGAATAAGCGGGCATGTGGGGATGGACTCCAGCATAAGCTTCGCGAGTGGAAACGTGAACTTCCGGCTTAACAAGAAGCAAGTACCACCCATTGAGGATCAACGAGATAGGGGTGAATACATCACCTATTCCTTCAGCATACAGAGGCTGTGGATTTATGAAGAAGGGGCAGTCGGCTCCGAGCTTACGAACAAGGTCTTTCATCTGCTCTTCTGAGAGCGGGAGGTCATAAAGCTGGGCGAGTGTCTTGATCATGCAAGCCGCATCGCTACTGCCTCCACCCAATCCGGCTCCACTTGGAATGACTTTCTTCAAATCAATGTTCAATGGAGGAACTGAGAAACCTTCTTGGCGAAGCAGACGAACTGCCCGCAGAACAAGATTGTCCTGAACATCACCTTCCAAAGGATTTCCCCCCAACATCAGCACATCCTCATCTTCACTTTCCCTTATCGTCAGTTCGTCATAGAGCGGAACAGGATAGAAAATAGTCTGCAAGTTGTGATAGCCATCAGGACGACGTTCTACGACATTCAAACCCAAGTTGATTTTGCAACCAGTCTTTACGAGGTGATGCTGATTCATATTATATGTGTTATTCTGTGCTTTTTCTTGTGCAAAGTTAACATTTATCAGGTAAAAACAAACATCAAAAGAGGATTTTTATGCAAAAAAGCAAAATCCTATTAAATATAATTAGGTATATTGGACGGAAAAATATATATTTGCATGAATTTGGAGATAAATGGACAAGGTTGAAACCATACGACACGAAGGTATTGTAGAAAGCATCGGAGCAGACGGTCTGACGGTTCGCATACTTCAGGCTTCGGCTTGCAGTAGTTGCGAGGCACGAAAGCTTTGCAGAAGCAGCGAAAGCAAGGAGAAGCTCGTAGAGGTCAAGGGACACTACCCCGCTCTGCAAGTCGGCGATAGCGTCATTTTGTGCGGCTCCGTTCGTCAAGGGCTTCGAGCAAGCGTTCTGGCTTACGTCGTTCCGCTCATTCTCATGCTCGTCGCACTCTTCGCAGCCACTCGTCTGTGGGGAGAAAAGGCTGGAGCCTTAGTCGCCTTGCTAACCCTCGCCCTCTATTACGGAGTGCTCTTCCTGCTGAAAGACAAGCTGGGAAAACATTTCACATTTAGGATTGAAACGGATTAACTATAAACAATAAAAACAACATGAATGTAATTCTGATTGCAGTATGTGTGTTGGGACTGATCGGACTTGCCTCTGCGGTAATCCTTTTCGTAGTCTCTCACAAGTTTGCTGTGCATGAAGATCCTCGCATTGCTCAGGTTGGAGCCGTTCTGCCTCAAGCCAATTGTGGCGGTTGCGGCTATCCAGGTTGCTCGGGCTTTGCAGCTGCTTGCGTGAAAGCAGCTAACGAGGGAAGCCTGGAGGGCAAGCTCTGTCCTGTAGGCGGCCAGCCTGTCATGGAACAGGTGGCCAGTATTCTCGGCATGACAGTCGAGATGGGTGCTCCGAAAGTGGCAGTCGTTCGTTGTAACGGAACCTGCGAGAATCGTCCTCGCCAAGCGCAGTTCGATGGCGCGAAGAGTTGTCGCGTTCAGCAGATGACTGGCATGGGCGAGACGGGCTGCGGCTATGGATGTCTCGGATGTGGTGATTGTGTCGCCAAATGTCAGTTCGACGCGCTCCACATGAACTCGGAGACTGGTCTCCCAGAGGTAGATGAAGAGAAGTGTACGGCTTGTGGCGCTTGTGCAAAAGCTTGCCCAAGAGGCATCATCGAAATCCGTCTGAAAGGTCCCAAAGGCCGTCGAGTCGTCGTTCTTTGCAACAACAAAGACAAAGGAGCCATCGCCAACAAGGCTTGCAAGGCTTCCTGTATCGGTTGCGGTAAGTGCGTAAAGACTTGCGAGAAGTTCGAAGCGATTACCCTCGAAAACAACCTCGCCTACATCGATGCCGAAAAGTGTAAGATGTGCAGAAAGTGCGAGGAAGTTTGTCCGAAAGGCGCCATTCACGGCTTCAACTTCCCTCCGAAGAAGGAGAAGCCTGCTGTTACTGAGCAAACAACCCCAAACGACCAAACGACTAAACAACTAAACGACTAAGCAGATATGAAAACATTTAAGATAGGCGGCGTTCATCCCGCAGAGAATAAGCTGTCTGCTTCAAGTCCTATTCGCGAGGCAGCTCTGCCCAAACAGGCAGTCTTCAGCATGTTTCAGCATATTGGAGCTCCTGCAAAACCCGTCGTACAGAAAGGCGACGAAGTGAAGGTCGGCACTCTTCTTGCAGAAGCAGGAGGCTTCGTAAGTGCCCCCATCCATAGTAGCGTCAGCGGTAAAGTGGCAAAAGTAGATGCTGTGCTTGACGCAAGCGGCACTCGCAGAATGGCCGTTTACGTGGATGTCGAGGGCGATGAATGGGAAGAAAGCATAGACAGAAGCACGACTCTAGTTAAACTTAGTGACCGTCCTGAACTCGACAGCAAGGCAATCGTAGAGAAGATAAAGAATGCCGGCATCGTCGGAATGGGCGGAGCTACGTTCCCCTGTCACGTTAAGCTCTCGCCTCCTCCTGGCAGCAAGGCCGAATGCGTCATTATTAATGCCGTGGAATGCGAGCCTTATCTGACTGCCGACCACAGACTCATGCTCGAGCATCCCGAAGAGATTCTCGTCGGATTGCAGCTCATCATGAAGGCTGTGAGCGTCAACAAGGGCTACATCGGCATCGAGAAGAACAAGCCTGATGCAATCGCTCTGATGCGAGAAAAAGCAAAAGATTATGAAGGCATCGAGATCGTGCCCCTCAAAGTAAAGTATCCGCAAGGCGGCGAAAAGCAGCTCATCGATGCCGTTATCGGTCGTCAAGTGCCAGCTCCTCCAGCAATTCCTATTAGTGTGGGAGCAGTTGTGCAGAATGTCGGCACAGCCTTCGCCATCTATCAGGCTGTCATGAAGAACAAGCCTCTGATTGACCGCATCATCACAGTCACAGGTAAGAGCGTCAAGCAGCCAAGCAACTTGCTGGCAAGACTTGGTACTCCCTTCCAGCAACTCATCGATGAATGTGGAGGTTTGCCAGAAGATACAGGCAAGATAATTGGTGGCGGTCCCATGATGGGCAAGGCTCTGTTGAGTCTCGATGTGCCAATGACAAAAGGCTCAAGCGGTTTGCTCATCATGAACGATAAGGAAGCTCGTCGTTCTGAACCTCAGCCATGTATCCGTTGTGCCAAGTGTGTAAGCGCTTGTCCGATGGGATTGGAGCCTTACTTGCTCAGCAAACAGAGCAAACTGGAAGACTGGGAAGGCGCAGAGAAGAACGATGTGGTAAGCTGCATAGAATGTGGCAGTTGCCAGTTCACCTGCCCAAGCCATCGTCCTCTGCTCGATATGATTCGTGTCGGAAAGTCAACCGTCATGGGCATCATCAAGAGCCGGGCAGCAAAATAATTGATAATGGATAATTGAAAATTGATAATTATAATAAGATGAAACCTATTATATCTCTTTCACCTCATGTTCATGGCGGAGATTCCGTCAGCAAGAATATGTATGGTGTTTGCATTGCCCTTGTGCCTGCACTACTTGCAAGCCTCTGGTTCTTCGGCCTTGGTGCTGCAATAGTGCTCGCCACATCGGTCGTATCCTGCGTCTTCTTCGAATGGGCCATCACGAAGTTCCTGTTGAAGCGTCCAGCTTGCACGATTTGTGACGGAAGCGCCATCCTGACAGGCTTGCTGCTTGGCTTCAACTTGCCAAGTAATCTTCCAATCTGGCTCATCATAGTCGGAGCCCTTGTTGCCATCGGTATCGGCAAGATGACCTTCGGCGGCTTGGGACAGAACCCCTTCAATCCAGCTCTGGTTGGTCGCGTCTTCCTGCTCATCAGCTTCCCTGTGCAGATGACGACTTGGGCAGATAATCTTCATGACAGCATCGATGGAGTTTCGGGAGCGACTCCCTTGAGTCTTATGCAGAAAGCCATCCTCGAAAAAGACGCTTCCGTTCTTAACGATTTACCTTCAAGCCTTGAAATGCTCTTCGGACAAACAGAAGGCTCCCTTGGTGAGGTAAGCGCTTTGCTGCTTCTATTGGGTTGCGCTTACATGCTTTGGAGGAAGATTATCACTTGGCACATCCCCGTCAGCATCCTCGGAACAGTTGCCATCTTCTCTGGCATCATGCATATCGTCAATCCGATATATGCTATGCCACACGTCGTGCTGATGAGTGGTGGTTTGATTCTCGGTGCTTGCTTTATGGCAACCGATTACGTCACATCTCCTATGACGGGCAAAGGACAACTCATCTATGGCGTTTGCATCGGTCTTTTGACCGTCATAATCCGTAACTGGGGAGCATATCCCGAGGGTATGTCCTTCGCAATTCTCATTATGAACGCCTTCACACCTCTCATTAATACCTATTGCAAACCAGAGCGTTTCGGCGAAGTCTTCAGAAAGGAGGAAAAGAAATGAAGAAGCTTAATTCCACTTGGTACAATATGGCTCTCGTGCTGACGGGTATTGCCGTTGTTGCAGGAGCTGCACTTGGTTATGTGAATAGCATAACCGCTCCGACAATCGAAGCCCTTAAAGTTCAACAAGAGAAAGAGGCAGAGCAGCAAGTCCTGAACGGTCAGGAAGGTACTGCCATCAAGATAACCGATCCGAAAGGCTTCGGTGGAGCTTTGACCGTTATGGTAGGCCTTGCTCAAGACGGCACAATACTTGGTTACAAAGTGCTTGAGTCGAGCGAGACTCCGGGACTTGGCGCTAAGGCTCAAGACTGGTTCCAGAAAGGACAGAAAGGTGATATTATCGGCAAGCAAGCAGGTAATCTGACTGTCAGCAAAGATGGTGGAGAGGTGGATGCCATCACAGCTTCAACTATTACCAGCCGTGCCTTTCTGCGTTGCATCAACGAGGCTTACAAGACGCTTTCCGAGAGTTCAGATGCCCAAAGCGGGGCAAGTCCGCAAGCAGGCAAGCCTAATAATAATATATAATGTATAGGAGGAAACAGAAATGAATAACATGAAAGTCCTGCTTAACGGCATTATAAAGGAGAATCCCACGTTTGTGCTCTTGCTGGGAATGTGTCCTACCCTGGGTACGACCAGCAGTGCCATAAACGGCCTCTCGATGGGACTTGCCACGACGGCTGTCCTCATCTTCTCCAACCTCATCATATCCCTCATCAAGAACCTGATTCCAGACAAGGTACGCATTCCCTCGTTCATCGTTGTGATTGCCTCTTTGGTAACGATTCTGCAGATGCTCATCAAGGCTTATGCTCCTGAGGTTGACAAGAGCCTTGGTCTGTTCATTCCGCTTATTGTGGTGAACTGCATCATCCTTGGTCGCGCAGAAGCTTTTGCAGCCAAGAATGGTGTGGTGAGCAGCATTTGCGACGGCATCGGAATGGGTATAGGTTTTACTCTCGCCCTTACCCTACTTGGAGCGGTTCGCGAGTTGCTCGGTACAGGAAAAGTCTTTAATGCAACTCTCTTCCCCGAGAACTACGGAGCACTCGTCTTTGTGCTTGCTCCTGGAGCCTTCATTGCTCTTGGTTATCTCATTGCTATTTTCAACAAGATTAAAAAGGCATAACTATGGCATACATACTTATATTCATTACAGCGGTCTTTGTTAACAACATAGTACTGTCGCAGTTCTTGGGTATTTGTCCCTTCCTTGGTGTCAGCAAGAAAGTGGATTCCGCCCTCGGAATGGGTGCTGCCGTGGCTTTCGTGCTCACGCTTGCTACCATCGTCACTTACCTTATTCAGATGTATGTGCTCAAAGCATTCGGACTTGAATACCTCCAGACGATTGCCTTCATCTTGGTGATTGCAGCCCTCGTTCAGATGGTGGAGATTATCCTGAAGAAGAGTGCTCCAGCCCTTTATCAGGCTCTTGGCGTCTTCCTGCCTCTCATCACGACAAACTGCTGCATCCTTGGTGTTGCAATACTTGTGGCAAACGGCACTTATGCCACTCAAGGACTCGAGCCAAACCTCTTGACTGGTGTCGTTTACGCCATCAGTACGGCTATCGGTTTCGCTTTGGCACTTGTTGTCTTCGCAGGCATTCGTGAGCAACTCGCCATGATGGACGTCCCCAAAGGCTTGCAAGGAATGAGCATCGCCCTCATCACGGCAGGCCTTCTGGCGATGGCTTTCATGGGCTTTAGCGGTGTTGATAACGGACTGAAGACACTATTTGGCTTATAACTTCTAATACTCGTTTATATGAACATTCTTTTGACAGGTGGTGCAGGCTATATTGGAAGCCACACCCTCATTGAGTTAGACAAGGCAGGTCACAGCGTCGTTGTAGTCGATAATTTCTACAACTCGCAGCCCGAAGCTATCCGTCGAGTCGAGAAGATCATCGGCCATGAAGTGACACTTATTGAAGCCGATATCCGAGATCGCGCAGCTCTCGACAAGATCTTTACTGAGCATAAGATAGATGCTGTCATCAACTTTGCCGGTCTTAAAGCTGTAGGCGAGTCCGTAGCCAAGCCTCTCATGTACTACGAAACGAACATGAATGGCGTTTTCGTGCTCGTCGATGTGATGGCTCAGCATGGATGCAAGAACATCATTTTTTCTTCCAGCGCTACCGTTTATGGCGACCCAGCCATCATTCCCATTACGGAGGAATGCCCTAAAGGGCAATGCACGAATCCTTACGGCTGGACAAAGTCTATGATAGAGCAGGTTCTGATGGACGTTCAGAAAGCCGACCCCGAGTGGAATGTGGTTCTGCTCCGCTCTTTCAATCCTATAGGGGCACACAAGAGCGGCAGAATCGGGGAGAATCCCAACGGCATACC
>JAGCFN010000182.1 GCA_017650085.1 Bacteroidaceae bacterium
AATTCGAGGGCCGGAATTTGGTGGCGTCGGGAAATTGCCGTATCTTTGCAGTGTATTTGAGAGGTGAGCTCTTAGCTGCAGACAAGGGCAAACGAGGCACAGTTAAAATGCAAACTTAACACGTCGAAGTGCGCAATTTGACACGTTAAGTCCGGCAACTTAACACGCCAAAAGATCCCCTCTAACCTTGCCCTCCGTCGGGCAGAGCCCTCCCCAATTGCTCCGCTACCAACGGGCAATTGCCCTTGAAAGGGGAGGACAAAGAAAAGAGAGAATTAACAAGAACAGCTTATGAGCTTATAAGCTTAAAGCTTACAGGAAGGCCAACAGTAAGCGGTAAGCAGTAAGCAGTAAGCAAATTTAAAAACACTTTGCACCCGCTATCCTCTCCGCGGAATACAAAACTCTGAACCTTGGGGGCGACTGGGGCTTTAGAGTAGCCACTTAATGTGGCTACGGCCCCACAAAGGGGAGCAAGTCCCCACTTGCGACGGAGGCAGATGGGAGGGGGCTTCCATCACCGCCATCACAACGACTTCGTGCATGGGCGAATTGGGTCTTTTAGAGTAGTGACTGAATGTCACTACGGCCCAACAGAGGGGAGAGAGTCCCCACTCTCGACGGGGGAAGGGCCTTTCTTCGGCTAAAAAGCCTCAGGCGCAGGCGGAACTGAACAAATTTTCTCCCTTATTGTTTGGCATGTAAGGGAGAATTTTCGTAACTTTGCAAACGAAATCGTTTCAAATAAACCTCTGCGATATATGAATTCAATAGGAACCCTTTTCCGTCTCACCTCTTTTGGCGAGAGTCATGGACCGGCTATCGGTGGCGTCATCGATGGTATGCCTGCTGGTATTGAAGTTGATATGAGCTTCATACAGAGTGAGTTAGCTCGTCGCAAACCTGGACAAAGCGCACTCACGACTGCCCGCAAGGAAGACGACGAAGTGGAACTCTTGAGCGGCATCTTCGAGGGGAAAACGACTGGAACGCCTATCGGGTTCCTGGTTCGAAACACGAATCAGCACAGCCAGGACTACGAAAACCTGCGAAATGTGTTCCGCCCTTCCCATGCCGACTATACCTACGAACAGAAGTATGGCATCCGAGATTATCGTGGAGGTGGTCGCAGTTCGGCTCGCGAAACGATAAGTCGTGTTGTGGCCGGTGCCTTTGCCAAACTCGCACTCCGTCAACTCGGCATCAATATTGCGGCATATACGCAACAAGTGGGCGACATCGTTTTGCCCGGAACTTACAAGGATTACGACCTTGCGAAGGCAGATGAGAATGCGGTCCGTTGTCCTGATGAAAACGTGGCGGAACAAATGTCCCGACTCATCATGGATGTGAAGGCAGAAGGCGATACTGTTGGAGGCATAATAGCTTGCGTCATAAGTGGTTGTCCCGTTGGACTTGGAGAACCGGTTTATGATAAATTGCAAGCCAAACTGGGTGCCGCAATGTTGAGCATTAATGCCGTGAAAGGCTTCGAATACGGACTTGGATTCGCTGGGGCAAGCGGCAGGGGTAGTGAGCAGAACGATATCTTCGAGCCGGATGGAAAAGGCGGCGTCACGACTCGCACGAACAATAGTGGCGGCATTCAAGGCGGCATCTCAAACGGACAGGACATCTACTTCCGCGTGGCCTTCAAACCGGTCGCCACTCTGCTTATGGAACAGGAAACGGTTGATGTTCAGGGGAATGCAACGAAGTTGACTGCAAGAGGACGGCACGATGCATGTGTTCTCCCAAGGGCAGTCCCTGTTGTGGAAGCAATGGCAGCCATCACAATCCTCGATGCTTACCTGCTCAACAAGTCCACCCAGATGGGCAAGTGATCGCTGATTCCTCCCTTATATACTGGACCTTGAAAGGTGCGCCACGGCGTGCCTTTTTCTGTCAGCAAGAAAGGGAAACGACCTACATTAATGCTTTTGCCAATTCGTGGTAAAAGCCTGGGACTGACGAGGATATGGTCGAGGAAACTCCACACGTTTCGAAAGTAGTAAGTGCCTTGTGCTTGCCTGAGTTCCTTGCGACTTTGCGGCATAAGCGAGGTCAGTCGGCTCCCTATCTCGCGGAAGATTCTGTCTGTCGGTTCGGAGTTGAAGTCACCCATCAGCAAGACACTTTTCCCATCCAATTCATCAAGCAGATTGCAAAGCGTCTTGACTGCAAGCCGACGATGTTCTGTCCCTTCCCGACCACTTCCGGCTCTGCTGGGAAGATGTACTACGACAAGATGCAAAGTGTCTGGAACCGAGGGACATTGTCCCCAAGCATGCAGGATGTCGCGAGTCGGACGATAGCCCAGTTCTGCAGAAGGAATGCGAACCGCCTCATGCCCAAGCAGTTGGAACTGTGTGGAATCGTAAAGCATGGCGACATCTATGCCTCGGACATCCGGCCCTTCCTCGTGAATAAAGGCATAACGGGCCATTCTGAGCGGGCTGCGGCGGGTAAGGTCAAAGAGGCATGAATCGTTCTCCACTTCGCAAACCCCAATAGCCATCGGCCAAGCGCCTTCGTCGGCAATGGCGGCAAAGGTTCGCGACAGGTTGTCGAGCTTCCTCCAATAACGGCCTTTAGTCCAATGGTAGCTGCCTTCCGGCAAGAAGTCATAGTCATTTTTCAGCGAATCATGCCGGCAGTCGAACAAGTTTTCCAGGTTCCAGAAAACGATTCTCTGAGCCCTTGATTCAGAACAAGTTAGAAGCATCAGAAAGAGCAGCGTGAACGCTTTGCGACACATCTTTCTTTTGAATTTTGAATTTAATTATTTTGAATTAGGAACGATGTGTTGTAGCCCCGCATTTCCTTTCTCAAGGCTTTGGCTTTACCGCCACAAACCTCGTCGAGCCGCGCCCAGAAACGAGGGCTGTGGTTCATTTCGAGCCGATGCGTCAGTTCATGCTGCAAGACGTAATCCTGCAAATGTCGCGGCAAAAGAATCAAATAGAGGGAGAGATTGATGCTGCCCCTGGAACTGCAACTGCCCCAGCGACCTTTGGCGGAGGACACGCGAACGCCTTTGACGTCGATGCCTCGCTCTTTAGCCATATCGAGAAGTCGCGGCACCAGCCTTTCTTTGACGCGCTTCCGTGCAAAAACCTCCAAAGTCTCTGTAATCCAAGCCTGTACGCCTTTGTCCGCGAAGACTTCGGGCGACTGGTAGTAGCACACAATACCCTTTTCGTCCATCTCCGCCTTGGCGATGGATACGTCTTTCTGTTCGAACTTCAACTGGAAATCCTCAGTATCGATGCGCGTCTGGGGCGTATAACGCGGCTGGCGTATCACAGCTTAACCTTCTTCTTGGCGGCTTTTGACTCGTTCTGCAAACGGTCGAGAGCTGTGACGACATAGGTGTACTTTGTCTTGCCTCCCTGATAGGGCAGAGCAAGTGTTGTGTTTCGAGTGAAACAAAGTATCTTCGAGGCGTCGTCGAGGTTCACTTTTTCGCCAGGGCCAAAGCGATAGACCACATATTGTTGCGCCTTGTCCAGCTCGTCATCGCCTTTGGGAGCTGTCCAGAAGAGCATCGGACCGTCTTCCGTCCAGACGACAGCAGCTTTGCGAGGCTTCCCCGGAGCTTTCTTGTCAATCCAAGGCATTCGAGGTTGAAGGGCAGGTGTGCTGTGATAAACCTGTCGCAGGGCTTCCTGATAGTTGCCCGGATTCTCGCAAACGGCTGCGGCATACCATTGGCAACTGCCTTGAATGCCCGGCAGAGAGCGTTGCAACTGGTACTTGCGGTTCATCTGATGCTGGTTGGGATTTGTGGGGTCGGCAGCTTTGACAGTCCGATTCACATCCTGACCTACAAAGACAGGACGCTGGCCTGCATTTGCGCTCCACCAACGGATAAGTGTCTCATAATCGGCCGCCTGGTTGCCAATCTCCCAATAAATCTGCGGAATGTTGTAGTCCACCCAACCCTGACGCACCCATTCCAGCACATCGGCATAGAGGTCGTCGTAGTTCTGGAGGCCTGTTGTGGCACTTCCTTTGGGGTCAGTCCTTTGATTACGGTAGATGCCGAAGGGAGATACGCCGAACTTCACCCAAGGCTTTGTACGACGAATGTACACACACATCTGTTTCATGAACTTGTTGACGTTCTCCCTGCGCCAATCGTTGCGGTTCATCCCACCTCCATAAGCATTGTAGGAAGCGTCGTCGGGAATGGGAACTCCGGCGACGGGGTAGGGGTAGAAATAGTCGTCCACATGGATGCCGTCCACATCATAACGGCTCACAATGTCGCAAGTCACCTGGCAGATATAGTCGCGATTCTCGGGGATTCCCGGGTCGAAGAGGAACAGCCCGTCGTAGTTGAAGAAACGTTCAGGATGGCGCGAATATTCGTGTGTTGAAGCCAAAGCCGTTGTGCCTTTTGTCTTGGCGCGATAGGGATTGATCCAGGCATGCAGCTCCATTCCTCTGGCATGGCATTGTTCAATCATCCATTGCAAGGGGTCCCAATAGGGATTTGGAGGAAGGCCCTGCTGACCGGTCAAGTAGCGGCTCCAAGGCTCAAGTTGACTGGGATAGAGCGCGTCGCCCTCTACTCGGACTTGGAAGAAGATGGCGTTGATGCCGTCCTTCTGAAGGTCGTCGAGCTGACTTGTGAGCATAGCCTGCATACGGTCGCGACCAAGGTTTTGGAACTGTCCGTTTACAGCCTGAATCCATGCTCCGCGGAATTCTCTCTTGGGATTCTGTCCCATCGCAGTTGCCGCTACCAAGAGCAGCAGAAATAGTAGTTTATGCTTCATAATGCTGCAAATTTACAAAAAATAATCCATACATCTCCTGTTATAAGCAGACTTTTTTGTAATTTTGCACAAATATACCAAATTGCATGAGCTATAACAAGACGCATCGGCCAAGTGTTCTCCTCATCTATACCGGCGGAACCATCGGTATGAGGGAGAACCCGGAAACGGGGGCTTTGGAGAGTTTCAACTTCGACCTCATCCTCGAGGAAGTGCCCGAACTGAAACGCTTCGACTTCATTATACATGCTTGCACCTTCGACCCTCCCATCGATTCCAGCGATATAGGCCTGGAGCATTGGGCCCGACTGGTAAGGATTATCGCAGACACCTATGACCACTATGACGGCTTTGTTGTCTTGCATGGCACAGACACGATGGCCTATACCGCTTCTGCCCTCAGTTTTATGCTCGAGAATCTTGGTAAGCCCGTCATCCTGACAGGCTCGCAACTGCCTATAGGAAAGCTTCGGACAGACGGCAAGGAGAATCTCATTACAGCCATCGAGATAGCTGCGGCCAAGCACGAAGACGGCTCGCCAATTGTGCCCGAGGTCTGCATCTACTTCAAGGAGAAACTGATGCGAGGCAACAGGACGACCAAGATAAATGCCGAGCAGTTCAATGCCTTCCGTTCGTTCAACTATCCCGATTTGGCGACAGTTGGAATGCACATCAAGTTCAACGAGGCAGCCATCCGTAAGCCCGACCTCAACAGGCCTTTCAAGCCGCATTATCTCGTGGCTTCCGATGTGGTTGTGCTCACGCTTTTCCCTGGTATTCAGCAGAGCCTCGTACATTCTGTGCTCAACATTCCAGGCCTGAAAGCAGTTGTGATTCGTACTTTCGGCGCAGGAAACGCTCCTCAGCTGAAGTGGTTCAAAGAGGAACTCAAGGACGCGAACGAACGAGGCCTCTTGATGGTAAACATTACCCAATGCCAGTCGGGCTGCGTCCACATGGGGCTTTACGAGACGAGTCTGCCTTTGATAGAGGCTGGGGTAGTGAGCGGCTATGACAGTACGCCCGAATGTGCCATCACGAAACTCATGTTCCTGCTTGGCCACAAACTTCCCAAAGAAAAGATAAAGGAAATGATGGATAGCGACCTTTGCGGAGAAATCACAAAATAACCAACTAATAACTGTAAAAAGATGAAAAAGAATGCTTTGTTAACCTTGACAGTCGTCATGCTTGGATTGTTCTGCTTAACCTCGTGCCAATCCCGAGAAGAAAGAACCATCAACAAACTCGAGCAGTTGTCTGAGCGCATCGAAGAGAATGGCGACACGTACGATGTGGAGGATTGGAATGGTATTATGAAGGAAATGGAATCCATCAGCGATGATATCGAAGATTGTGACCTGACAAGCCAGCAAATGAAGGAGGTCGGACGTCTGCAAGCCAAGTTCTATAAAGCTATCATGAAGAATGGCAAGAAAGTCTTTTCCAGTGGACTCTCAAAGGTACTCTCCAATTTCGGGGCTTACGCAAAAGGTCTCAAGGAAGGCTTGGGGATTGACAGTTTGGACGAGAACGGCCTCGAAGAGCAGTTTGGCGAACTGGAAGACGCATTCAAGGATGCCATGGAGTCTTTCGAAAATGAACTGAAGAACTTCGATGATGGCATGGGCAAGGATTTGGACAGCCTCAGCGACGAGTTGGACAAACTGAGTGATGAGTTGAACGACCTGTTTGATTAAGCCGGTAAATCCCGAAGGATGGAAGATTGCATTCAGATTAAAGGGGCTCGAGTCAATAACCTCAAGAACGTCACTCTGGACATTCCGCGAGGCAAATTGGTGGTTGTCACGGGCTTGAGTGGTAGCGGAAAGAGCAGTTTGGCTTTCGATACGCTTTATGCGGAAGGGCAGAGGCGATATGTGGAGAGCCTGAGTGCTTATGCCCGTCAGTTCCTTGGCCGCATGAACAAGCCTGAATGCGATTACATCAAAGGCATTCCTCCAGCAATCGCCATCGAACAGAAGGTTTCGAGCCGCAATCCTCGAAGTACTGTCGGTACAAGTACGGAGATTTACGAGTATTTGCGCTTGCTCTTTGCCCGAATCGGTCACACTTTCTCGCCTGTTAGCGGAAAAGAGGTGAAGCGACACACTACGGAAGATGCGGTCCAGTGCATGCTTGCCCAACCCGAAGGCACGAAGTTCATGGTGATGTGTCCCATCCTTTGCTCTGAAGACCGTACCCTCGAGCAACAACTCGAAATGTACCGAAAGAGCGGCTTCGCAAGGATTCTGGTCGGCGATGAAGTTCAGCGTATTGAGGACTTTAAAGACAACGGACATAACCAGATCTATCTTGTTATTGACAGATTGGCTTCCGGGAACGACCGTGACACAATAGCGCGGCTGGTTGATTCTTGTGAGACGGCCTTTTATGAAGGTCACGGAGAAGCCATACTTCAGTTTGTTCCAGGCAACGAGCGACACACTTTCAGTACTCGTTTCGAGGCTGACGGCATTACCTTCGAAGAGCCAACAGACAAGCTCTTTGCCTTCAATTCGCCTATTGGCGCTTGTCCTGAATGCGAGGGCTTCGGCAAAGTCATTGGCATCGACGAGCAGATGGTCATTCCCAATACGGCTTTGAGTGTTTATGACGGAGCTGTTGTTTGTTGGCGAGGCGAGAAGATGAGCGAGTGGAAGGACTGGTTCATCCGTTGCAATTCGGAGCGTGGTTTCCCCATCTTCAAGCCTTATTTCGAGCTTTCTCAAGAGGAGAAGGATTGGCTTTGGCACGGATGTCCCTCGCTTCCGCAAATGAAGAGCGAGACTTTGGGTGGCAAGGAAGTACTCGTCCCTGCCGATTGGAAGATTTTGCCTGAAGAACGAGAGTGGGGCTTGCTCTCCATCGATGCTTTCTTCGAGTATTTGCGACAGGGGCAGTACAAGATACAGAATCGTGTCATGCTGGCTCGCTATCGTGGTAAGACGGTTTGTCCGAAGTGCCACGGAACCCGGCTTCGTCCAGAAGCCAATTACGTGAAGGTGGGCGGAAAGAGCATCACCGAACTGGTCAATATCTCGGTCAGCGAGTTGTTGCCATGGGTGGAGAGCCTCAAACTGAACGAGCATGAGCAAAAGATTGCGAAGCGCATCCTCACGGAAATCAAGAATCGCCTGCAGTACCTCTTGGATGTCGGCTTGGGCTATTTGACACTCAATCGGCCTTCCAACAGCCTTTCCGGAGGCGAGAGCCAGCGCATCAACCTCGCAACTTCTCTTGGCAGTAGTCTTGTGGGCAGCCTTTACATCCTCGACGAGCCTAGCATCGGCCTGCATAGTCGTGATACAGAACGACTTATCAAGGTCTTGAAACAGCTTCGCGACTTAGGTAATACCGTCATTGTGGTCGAGCATGATGAGGAAATCATTCGTTCTGCTGACTGGCTTATAGACATAGGTCCAGAAGCGGGACGTTTAGGAGGCGATGTCATCTTTAATGGTCCAGCCGAAGACATTCAGAAGGCTGGCGACTCCTCTCATACGCTCAAGTTTTTGACTGGGAGCGAAGTGATTCCACTTCCCTCTTCTCGTCGCAAATCGAGCAGTTACATTGAGGTGAAGGGTGCCAGAGCCAACAACCTGAAGGGTATTGATGTGCGCTTTCCTTTGGGCGTAATGACTTGTGTCACAGGCGTTAGCGGTAGCGGAAAGAGCAGCCTTGTGCGTGACATATTCTATAATGCTTTGAAGCGGCAACTCGACGAGGTGGCCGATCGTCCTGGCGAGTTCCTCTCTCTGGAGGGTGACATGAAGATGGTGAGTGCCGTCGAGTTCGTTGACCAGAACCCCATCGGCAAGAGCACGCGCTCCAATCCCGTCACTTATGTCAAGGCGTGGGACGAGATTCGCAAGATTTTTGCGGCCCAACCCTTGGCACAGCAGATGGGCTATACGCCTGCCTTCTTCAGTTTCAATACCGATGGTGGAAGATGCGAAGAATGCAAGGGCGAGGGAACTGTTACCATCGAGATGCAGTTCATGGCCGACCTCGTGCTGCCCTGCGAAAGCTGCCACGGACAGCGTTTCAAGGCTGAGATTCTCGATGTTCGTTTCCACGACAAGAATGTCAACGATGTCCTCAATATGACCGTCAACCAGGCCATTGAGTTCTTTGCCGAGTACGGGCAGAAGCGCGTCATCTCGTTGCTCAAGCCTTTGCAGGATGTCGGCTTGGGTTACATCAAGCTCGGCCAGTCCTCTTCCACGCTTTCTGGTGGCGAAAACCAGCGCGTCAAGCTCGCCTACTACCTGGGGATGGAGAAGAACAAGCCGACCGTCTTCATCTTCGACGAACCCACTACGGGCCTTCATTTCCACGACATCTGCAAGTTGCTTGACGCTTTCGATGCTCTCATTTCACGAGGCCATACCATCATCATCATCGAGCACAATCTGGAGGTCATCAAGAGTGCCGACTACATTATTGACCTCGGTCCTGAAGGAGGTGATGCTGGCGGAAACCTTCTTGCCTGCGGGACTCCCGAACAGGTGGCAAAGTGCAAGCAGAGCTATACGGCCCAGTTCCTTAAGGAAAAACTGAAGGCTAGAAAATAGTTATGCCTTCGTGTTTCCACGTAACACGTTAAAATGGTAATCGTGGCACGTTAAAATGCCCAACTTAACACGTTACGTTTGTGATTTAACCACGTTTATTTTGAGTCTGGGATGAGCCAGAACTGGAACAGGCGGTTTTCGTACCTCACACGATACTGTGGCAGGGCTTGAGCGTCCTTGTTCCACGAATTGATGCCGCCAACGCCAGTCTGCACCATATCGAGCGACAGTTCTGTGTACTTCGACTTGGGAACTTGAGGAGAGTGGCGCTGGGCTTTCTGCTTGCCTTCGTCGAGGTCCATGATATTATAATGTAGGGCAGAGGCCGTGAAAGGTTCTTCCGCTTGAATGCGAAGGCCGAAGCCTGACGGATTCGTCTGCTTCCACCAACGGATGTCGGTCTTGGTGCCTGTCTCTTGTGGACGGATGTAGGGGAAGAACTGCTCGTCTGC
>JAGCFN010000183.1 GCA_017650085.1 Bacteroidaceae bacterium
CCCCGAGTGGAATGTAGTGTTGCAGCGCTATTTCAACCCCATCGGCGCACACGAGTCAGGCTTGATTGGCGAGAATCCCAACGGCATTCCCAACAATCTGATGCCCTACATCACACAGACTGCAATCGGCATTCGCAAGGAACTTGGCGTCTTTGGCGACGACTATGACACGCACGACGGAACCGGTGTTCGCGACTACATCCACGTTGTTGACCTTGCTAACGGTCATGTATGCGCACTCAAGGCAATTCAGGAGAACAAGGGCCTCGCCATTTACAATCTCGGAACAGGTCACGGCTACTCAGTCCTCGATGTCGTCAAGGCCTTCGAGAAAGCAAACGGTCTGAAGGTTCCCTATGTCATCAAACCCCGTCGCCCAGGCGATATCGCCACTTGCTATTGCGACCCAGCAAAGGCAAAGGCAGAACTCGGATGGGAGGCTAAGTTCGGCATCGAAGAGATGTGCCGCGACTCGTGGCGCTTCCAGAAGAACAATCCCAACGGATACGAATAATCAGGTAAGGAGCTCGATTTGGAATCGGGCTCTTTTCTTTTTCCCCCTGCAACGGCATACCCATCATCCATGGCGTGTCGCATTTGCAAACGTATAGTGTTACGATGGCAAACGTATAGTTTGACGATTGCGATTGTCGCGTGTTAAATTGTCCACTTTAACGTGCGACATCTCCTCCCCCATCCTTTTCGCAGCACAAAGGTCCTTTGCAAAAGAAAGCCCAGAAGAGAGAGTTTGATACAAAACAATACAGATAAGCAAATAAATATAAATTTATTTGGCTTGAAATCTAAAAAACCGTATCTTTGCAGCGAAATTGGCGGGATGTGGGCCGTCAACTAATGAAAAGGAAGTAAAACTAACAATAAAAATACAACAGGAATGAAAAGATTTTCTTTATCTCTTTTGACGCTCTGCATGGTCCTTCAACTGACTGCAGGGCCCGTCAGCAAGCAAGCCGCACTCTATTCGGCACAGAACTACATGCTTGCAAAAGGCAAAAACATTGTTGCTTCACAGAAACCTTACAAGGCTCCCAGAAAAGCCTCGGCACAGCAAACAAGTGAAGAGGATGCATACTACTATGTTTTCAATGCTGGAAACGATGGCGGTTACGTCATAATCTCCGGTGATGACCGCGTGGAACCGATTCTCGGCTACGTAGATCAGGGTTCTTTCGACCCGAATAATATTCCCGAGAACATGCGTTCCTGGCTGCAACTCTATGCCGACCAGATCAAGTTCATCATTGACAACGACATACAGCCTGGCTCGCCCCTCATCCAGAAGCGCAACAAGATTCGCGGCACCAAGCACAGCGTGGGCGAACTCCTCACCACCCGATGGAACCAGGGAAGCCCATACAACATCACATGCCCTAAATACTATAAGAAAGAGGACGGCACTCAGCACTATCCCGCTACAGGTTGTACGGCAACCGCTATGGCTCAGGTAATGAACTTCTACAGATACCCGGATAAGACAAAGGCCATCATTCCTGCTCATTCCAACACCTACACCATGGACGACGGCACTCAGAAAACCGTCTCGACTCCAGCCATTCCGCGCAACAGCGTTATTGACTGGGACAACATGCGCGACACTTATTCCTGGCAAGACATAGCTCACGCAAATGCTCAAGACACAGCTGTCGCCAATCTGATGCTCTATTGCGGACAGTCCGTCAAAATGGGTTGGGGCCCCTCTTCTGGTGCCAACTTCAGCGCTTATGCCTACACCCACTACTTCGGATACGATAACAGCTGCTACGTAGGAGAACGCTACGATTACTTCATAGACGACTGGTTCGACATGATTTACAACGAGATAGCACAAGGCTACCCCGTTCTCATGTCAGGTTTCTCCTCAGGTGGCGGTCATGCTTTCGTACTCGACGGCTTCGATGGAGACAACCTCTTCCACCTCAATTGGGGCTGGGGAGGCGGCAGCAACGGCTGGTTCCTCGTCGGCATCCTGAATCCCGGTGACAATAGCGGCATTGGCGCAAGCAGTAGCAGCGACGGGTACAGCATGAGCCAACGCGCACTCTTCAATCTGCGTCTACCCGACAACGACAATGCAGACACGTATCTCTTCGCCAAGGATGTTTCCGTCGTCAACACATCTATAAAAGCCACATTCGAGAACAGGACAGGAGCTAATGGCAGCTTCACCACAGCTATCGTCAGATACGACGAGAATAACAACCTTGTCGTTGTGGGAAACCAGCAATCCATCTCCAACATGGCAGACGGCGCTTCCGCAACCAAGACTTTCTCCATCAGAAACAAACTACCTGTAGGCACCTACAAGCTTTCTCCTGCCAGCAAAGCGGCAAGAAGCAAAGTGTGGAAACCGAAGTACGACCTGCGCAACCACTACATCGAGGCTGTAGTCGACAGTACCGGTGTTGTCCTGACTCCTGTCGACATCAACAACGGAAACAGCATCAGCATCGACACCATTGTCTTCCCAGGCCTTCGCATCGTAGGTCAGGAACAGGAAGTGAAAGTAACCTACCGCAACAATGGCAATGAATACTTCAGGGAAGTCCGCCTCTTTGCCAGCAAGACACAGAATAAGGTCTATGTTGAAAGCAAGTCGATGGTGGCAGTACGAAATGGCGAAACCGTTGATGTCTCATATTTCTTCACCCCAGAAGAGACAGGAACATACAACCTCTGGTTCTGCACAGGAAGCGACGGAAGCGGACAGGTCGGAACAGGCACAATGGAAGTCCTGACCGAAGCCCAAGCTGAAGCAAACAAGTCCAAGCTTACTGTCAACTCCTACACCATAACCAACCTCGTGAACGGCGTCGCTTATGGCAAGCGTCTTGTCGGCAAGGCATCCATCAAGAACAACAAAAATGTAGCCTTCCATGGAAGCATCCGCTTGCAGATATGGAACCAGCCAAACAGCTCAGGTTCTGCGTGGGGCGGTTCGAGCCATACATATAATGTCGACATCCTTGCCGGCAAGATTGCAACTGTAGACTTTGACTTTGACGGTCTCAGCGAAAACAACAAGTACTACATCAGCGCCTCCTACGTCAACCAAAGCGGCAGCTTGGGGAATGGTGGCGTTTGGGACCTCGGTGGTTGGGAGATGAAAGCAGGCATCGCAAGTTGGAAAACGGATGGCACCATTGTCGGAAAGCAGTATACAACTTCCATAGCGACACTCTCTAGCGTTTGTGGCGTCTATGCCGATTGCAGCAAGAAAATCAATCGCATGACACCCAACAAGAATCCCAACACCATCTATGCATTTGGTGCAAGCATGGAGGTACCGGCAACCCTGAACGGCTCGAATGTCGTTAGCGGAAAACACGCAAACAACATCAAACTGATTAGCGACGAGCCATTCTATCTTCCCGTAACCTTCGATGCCGACACCGCATCCTTCGCCTATACCTTTGCAGAAACAGAAGATGGCTCAGGATGGCATGCATTCACTATGCCTTTCGAAGCCGATTCGATCTTCTTGGATGATATTCCCGTTTCACTCGAAGACTCGCTCAATCACTTCTGGATTTACGAGTTCGCAGAAGAAGGAAGCAATGGAGAAGTCATCTTCAAGCCCGCTACTGTATTGCGTGGAGCAACTCCATACATCATTGCCGGCGATGCCAAGATGGCAGGACACTCTATCGTCTTCCGTTCATATGATGTTCCCTTCTTCAAGGCTGGTTCAGACAAGATGGTCGTAACATCATCCTACTATCAGTTCCACGGCAATACTTATTCTCCCAAAGTCAAAGATTGCTACATCCTGAACGAAGAAGGGACAGCATTTGAGTATACTACCTCTTTAAAGGCTTTGCCAGCTATGGCTTCCTACTTTACCACGAACCTAACGGAAGAGTTTAGGCAAGACAGCATTCCATTGCCCGAGATTCCTGCTTCCCCAGTTCGTAAAGCGGTACTCGACGAAATGGTAGACAGCGTTGCCATCGAAGCCAACATATATGACGAACTCACCTTGAAACGCACCTTCGAGGCTGGTTGGAACACGATATGCTTGCCTTTCGACATCAAAAACGTTGAGGAACTCTTCGGCGAAGGAGCAAAAGCATACACATTCTGCGGAATCGTCGAGAATGAGATTGACATCCTCATTTCAGACTCTATTAATGCAGGTGTCCCCTATCTCATCTATATTCCCGAAGCCATAACCGAGGACTTCGAACTGGAAGACGTTCACATCGCACCAAACAGTGTGGAAAGTGGTTACACATCCCACAGCGGCGCATACTTCTGCGGCACATACACTCCCATTGCTGCTGGAAACTGGATGAAGGTCGGAGATGCCGATACCATCTATGGTATGAACGCTGACGGCACACTTGTCAAGATAGATGAAGAAACTGGCATAAACGGTTTCCGCGCATACTTCAACCTTCAGGAAGGAACTGAAGCAACTGCCCTTCACATCTTTGATTCACCCGATGCCATAAGTATCATACCTGTCTCCAAGGAAGACGGCACTATCTACAACCTCGCAGGTCAACGCCTTAGCAAACCAATCAAAGGCATCAACATTATAAAAGGCAAGAAAGTTGCCACCAACAAAAACTAAAAACTAATGAAGAGAACAACTATTTTCTTTGGGGCCGTCTGCTGTTCGCTTATGCTGACAGCAGAACCCATCAGCAAGCAGGCTGCACTCTATACTGCCCAAGCCTATATGCTTGCGAAAGGCAAAAACATCAATACTACGCAGAAGCCTTTCAAAGCTCCTCGTAAAACTGCGGCCACAAACACAACGACCGACGAGAATGAAGCCTACTATTACGTCTTCAATGCAGGAAACGACAACGGTTATGTCATCATCTCAGGCGATGACAGAACAGAGTCTATTCTCGGTTATGTAGATCAGGGTTCTTTCGATCCGAACAACATCCCCGAGAACATGCGTTCTTGGCTGCAGTTCTATACTGACCAAATCAAATACATTGTTGACAACGATATCCAACCGAATTCGCCTCTATTGAAGAGGCCCAATAAGATAAGTGCCACCAAGCATAGCATCGCAGAGTTGTTGACAACACGCTGGAACCAAGGGCATCCCTACAACTTGACCTGCCCTCAATATTACGACGAGAAAACAGGCGCGCTGAAAAGCTATCCTGCAGCAGGATGCGTGGCTACGGCTATGGCACAGGTCATCAACTTCTACAGATTCCCTGAAAAGACAAAAGCCGTCATTCCTGCTCACTCATGCACTTACACCCTGCCTGACGGCACCAAGAAGACCATCAATTTAAGGGCCATACCCCGTAATACTATAATTGATTGGGAGAACATGCGCGACACTTACAACTGCAACAACGAGCATGTTCACGACAGACCGGATACTGCAGTTGCCAACCTGATGCTCTACATGGGTCAATCCGTCAAGATGGGCTATGGTGCTTCATCTGGCGCTTCTACCTCAAGGTCCCGCGATGTGTTCGTCAACTATTTCGGCTTCGACAATTGTGCATATTGGGGAGGACGTGGCGACTTCACTATCGATGACTGGTTCGACAGATTATACAACGAAATAGACGCAGGCTATCCTGTCCTTTATGCAGGCCATTCTTCGGGTGGAGGACATGCTTTCGTGCTTGACGGCTTCGATGGTGAGAACCTCTTCCATGTCAATTGGGGTTGGGGAGGCGGCAGCAACGGCTGGTTCTTGGTGAGCATCCTCAATCCTGGCGACAATTCCGGCATGGGAGCCAGCAGCAGCAGCGACGGTTACAGTATGAGCCAAGGTGCACTTTTTGGCCTTCGATTGCCAAGGGAAAAGATTGACACACACCTCAATATAAATGATGTTAGCATCGTTGGTTCGTCTGTCAAAGCTGTGTTTACCAATAAAACACATACTACAGGTCCTTATAATGTAGCTATCGTCACAATCGGAGAAGACGGACGTCTTGTTCCTGCTAGCACGGTACAAAACATATCATCCATAGCCAACAACGCATCCCAATCCAAGACCTTTACCCTAAGAGGAAAACTTCCCGAAGGAACATACAAGCTTTCTCCTGCAAGCAAACTGAGAACAAGCGATGTATGGCATCCGGCATATAATATGATGACAGGTCAGTATATTGAGGCAGTTGTTGACAGTCTTGGCGAAATCAGCATGAACCTCCGCTATCCCACGACTGAGATTATCAGCATCGACACGATTGTTTTCCCTGGCACACGCATTCAAAAGAATGAACAGGAAGTGAAGGTGACATTCCGCAACGATGGCAAGGAGTACTTCAGAACTGTTTATCTCCTCGCAAGCAAGACACAAAACAAGGTCTATACCGAAAGCAAGTCAATGGTTTCCGTTCGTTCTGGCGAAACGGTCGATGTGTCCTACTTCTTCACGCCTGACACGACAGGCACTTACAACCTGTGGTTTGCTACAGACGACAAAGGCAACAATGTCATAGGAGAAGGCAAGATGGAAGTCATTACAGAAGCAGAAGCTGTAAAGGCTAACCTGGCAATCTCTTCATACACTATCAGCAATCTTGTTAACAACATTGCTTACGGCAAACGCCTTGTAGGTAAAGCCAACATCAAGAACAACAGTTCGCGAGACTATCATGGCAGAGTAAAACTGCAATTGTGGAGTCAGGCAGTTGGAAGCAGTACTGCATACAGTAGTACGACCAAAACATTTAATGTTGACATTCTTGCAGGCAAGACGGCTAGTGTTGACTTTGAATACGACAACCTCAACGAAGGATATTACTATCACATCAAGGCGATGTATGGAAATCAGGATGGGACCTTGACTAAAGGCGGCATTTGGGATTTCAGATGGGAAATGAAAGCCGGCGTTTTGACTTGGAAAGCAGACGGAACCATCGCTGGCAAAGCATACAGTTCCAACATTGCTGTAGGTACAACGACTTGCGGGTTCTATGCAGACTGCAACAAGATAAACCGTTTTACACCAAACAGATATCACACCAACACCATTTATGCTTTTGCCCAAAGCATGGACATTCCTGCCAATCTCGACGGATATAATGTGGTGAAGGGCAACCATGCAAACCGCATTGACTTGGTTAATGAGGAGCCTTACTACATTCCTTCAACCTTTGATGCAGACAGCGCATCCTTCACCTATACATTTGATGAGACTGAAGCTGGAACTGGTTGGCACGCATTCACTATGCCTTTCGAAGCAGATTCCATCTTCCTGGATGACATTCCTGTTGAGCTTGACGACACCCTCAATCACTTCTGGATTTACGAGTTTGCTGAAGAAGGAGGCAATGGTGAAGCCATCTTCGAGCCGGCCAAAGTGTTGCGAGCCGGCAATCCATACATTATTGCCGGGGACGCCAAGATGGCTGGACGTTCAATCGTCTTCCGCTCAAACAACGTTCCTTTCTTCAAGACGGGAACAGATAAGATGGTTGTGACATCTCCCAACTACAGGTTCCACGGCAACACTTTCTCGCCAAAACTGAGGGATTGCTACATTTTGAATGCTGAAGGAACTGCCTTCGAGTACACAACCTCGCTAAAGGCGATACCTCCAATGGCTTCCTACTTTACCACGAACTTTGTGGGAGAATCAATTCCAGACAGTATTCCGTTGCCTGAGATACCTGCTTCCCCAACACGAAAACTGGTGCTCGACGAGATGGCTGAGGACGTCAACATCGAAGCTAACAGGTATGACGAGCTCACTCTGAAGCGCACCTTCGAGGCAGGTTGGAACACGATTTGTCTTCCTTTCCAAGTCAATAACATAGAAGAAACCTTTGGAGAAGGCACGAAGGCTTACGAGTTCTGCGGCTTTGTGGAAGGCGAACTCGACTTCTGCATAGTCGATTCGATTGTTGCAGGACAGCCTTACGTGGTTTACGTTCCCAATGCCGTTTCCGAAGATATCGTTCTGTCGGATATCCTTATCCGTAAGGCAGACACTCAAGCAGGGTTCATCAAGAAATCCGGAGCCCATTTCCGTGGCTCATACGAACGTATGAACTCGGATGTTTTCTCGATGGATCTGCGCAGACTTACTGCTGAAGGAACGCTTGTTTCGTTTGGTCCTGAAGAGGAGTTGGGCGGTTTCAGAGCTGTCTTCCACATTCCTACTGAAGCAGAAGCGACACTTCATCTCTACGACGACCCGACTGGAATCAAGCACCTCAACGCTTACTTCAACGAAAGCATCTATAATCTTTCAGGTCAACGTCTTAGCAAGCCCATCAAGGGCATAAACGTTATGAACGGAAAGAAGATACTGAGGTAGAGTGCTTCTCTCGCAGCAGACAGACAAAGGCGTACTTCGAGGTTCTTCGAGGTACGCTTTTGTGTATTCAAACGTGGCACAGTTAAATCGCAAACTTCACACTAGTAAATCACAAACTTCACACTAGTAAATCGCAAACTTCACACTAGTAAAATGCAATCGTCAAACGTGACGTTTCGAATCATCCCACGTCATCTTTTCTGCCCCACCATTTTAGGCGGAGAAAAACCACTTCAGATATCATTCCCCAACAATAAGGAACTTTTTTTCTCTTGCTTGCCCTCTATTTTATAATTTTACCTTATCTTTGCATTTTAGTAAAGAATAAAAAACAGAACTGGTATGACAGAGAACGTTACAGGCAACGTTGAGGAGAAGAAAAGCCTCAATTTCATAGAGCAGAAGGTTGAGAATGATTTGGCTGAAGGCCGTAATGGAGGACGCATTCAGACGCGCTTCCCACCCGAACCTAACGGTTACCTCCACATCGGACACGCAAAAGCGATTGCCCTCGACTTCGGAATCGCTCAGCAATATGGCGGCAAATGCAACCTCCGGTTCGACGATACGAACCCCACAAAGGAAGATACCGAGTACATCGAAAGCATAGAGCACGACATACAATGGCTTGGTTTCCAATGGGATAACGTATATTATGCGAGCGACTACTTCCAGGAGCTTTGGGACTTTGCCGAGTGGCTCATCATGCAGGGACGAGCTTATGTGGACGAGCAAAGTGCCGAGGTTATTGCTCAGCAAAAGGGTACGACGACGAAGGCGGGAACCAACAGTCCTTTCCGCGACCGTCCTGCTGAGGAGAGCCTCAAGCTTTTCCGCTTCATGAATAGTGGCGAAGCCGTTCCTGGAACACTCGTTCTTCGTGCCAAAATCGATATGGCTCACCCCAATATGCTCTTCCGCGATCCCCTGCTCTATCGCGTCATGAACATTCCTCACATCCGAACTGGTAACAAGTGGAACGCCTATCCGATGTACGACTTCACCCACGGACAGAGCGACTACTTGGAGGGAGTGACGCATAGCCTTTGCACGCTCGAATTCGTGGAACATCGTCCCCTCTATGACCTCTTCGTAACTTGGATGAAGGAGTACAAGGGCGAGACCGATAATATTGAGGACAATCGCCCTCGCCAAACGGAGTTCAACAAGCTGAACCTCAGCTACACCTTGATGAGCAAACGCAATCTTTTGGCGCTCGTCAAAGAAGGTCTCGTTAGTGGATGGGACGACCCTCGAATGCCGACCATTTGCGGTTTCCGTCGTCGCGGCTATAGTCCTGAAAGCATTCGTGGCTTCATCAAGAAGATAGGCTACACCACCTTCGACGCTCTAAATGAGATGGCGCTCCTGGAAAGTGCCGTTCGCGAGGACCTCAACAGTCGTGCTATTCGCGTTAGCGCGGTTCTCAACCCCGTCAAGGTCGTCATCACAAACTATCCGGAAGGTCAAACCGAGCAACTCATTGCCATAAACAATCCTGAGAACGAGGCCGATGGAACTCACGAAGTGACCTTCAGCCGAGAGATTTGGATTGAGCGCGAAGACTTCC
>JAGCFN010000184.1 GCA_017650085.1 Bacteroidaceae bacterium
TAATCTTCTGAGCCAGAAGGTTGAGTTCGTCGCGAAGTTTCTCCACTTTCTTGTTCATCGCCTCAACAAGCGAGTTGCCCTTCTTGCTGCCAGCATTGAGGAAACCAATATTGTTCTCGTAGGTCTTGATCTCAGCCAGCATTCGTTCGTAGGCTCTTTGCATCTTCTGACGCTCATTGTCGAGCGAGTTCCCAGCATTCCCCACCTTTTCAGCAAGATTCTTGCGGAAGTTGTTCAGACGACGTTTTGCCTGGCTCACACCATAAGCGTCGTAGATCTTGTCGCAAAGTCCACGATACTCTTTATAGAGGGTTTCTTTGTCGCGGAAAGGAACGTGACCCACCTCGCTCCATTGCTGCTGAAGCTCTTTTACCTTAGCGATAACGTTTTCTCCCTCAGTTTCAGCAAGTACCTTAAGCTGGGCAATAATGCCAAGCTTCTGCTCCTTGTTGGCTTTTTCTTCGTTTCGGACATCTGCATTAGCTACCTGACGAGCCTCGAAGAAATGGTCGCAAGCAGCTGTGAAACGCTTCCAAAGGTCTTCGCTATACTTGCGAGGAACGGTTCCAATCTCTTTCCATTGCTTCTGCAGATTGATGAGAATATCGCCTGTAGAACGCCATTCTGTGCTCTCCATCAGGGATTCGGCTTTCTCCACGAGTTCCTTCTTCTTGGCAAGATTGCTGTTAAGTTCATCCTTGAGGCCTTTGAAGAAGGCATTCTTCTTCTCAAAGAAGGCGTCGCAACCTTGGCGGAAACGCTCGAAGATGGCTGTGTTCATCTTTTGAGGAGCAAAGCCTATCGTCTTCCACTCCGCTTGCAACTCTTTAATCTTCTGCGTGATACCATCCCAATCGGCAAAGGTCTTGAGCCCTTCCGTCTCGAAAGCTTCGAGCTTCTCGCACAGAGCGGTCTTCTTCGTGAGGTTCTCTTCCTCGCGAGCTTTGAGGGCGTCGAAGTAAGCCTGATGTTTCTTATTGATAATGGTAGAGGCTTCCTTGAACTTTGCCCACACGTCTTCACGGATTTCCTTAGCAACAGGACCAGTCTCCTTCCATTCCTGATGGAGGGTTTGCAACTGATTGAAAGCCTGCAGTATATCGGGGTTCTCGGCAAGAGCCTCAGCCTGCTGGATGAGACGCATCTTGGTCTCGAGGTTCTTCTTGAAGTCGTAGTCGCGAAGTTCGTGTCCCAGCTTCAACAGATCATAGTATTGTTCTATGTAGAGCTGGTAGTTCTTCCAAAGTTCCGTAGCTCTTTCTGCAGGGACAGCCTTTATTTCCTTCCACTCAGTTTGCAAGGCCTTGAACTCATCGAAGTTCTTGTTTGCTTCTTCAGGAGTAGAGGCAAGTTGCTGGATGCGCTCAAGGATTTCGAGTTTGCGCTTCAGGTTGTCCTGCTTCTGCTTCTCCAATGTTTCCTGAATGGCAGCACGACGATCGCGAATGGTCTGCATCGCTTCGCGGAAAGCAGGCTCTGCTGGATCAATCTCCGGCATGAACTTCTCTTCCTCGCCACCTGCCTCGACAAAAGCCTTGAAGGCTTCTTGCACTTCGGCATTATGGAACTTGTAGAAGAGTTGCTTCAGGAGGTTGAGTTCTGTACGGTCGCCAGCTTCACCACTTTGCGCTATTTCCTGAACTCGAGCCACTACCTCGTCCTTCGTCTTGAAGGTTTGTTCGGCAATGTGTTGCTCAGCTTCAGTTGCTTCAGGCTCTGCTTCTGGAGCTTCAGGCTCTGCTTCTGGAGCTTCGGCTTCAGGTTCTTTTTCTGGAACTTCTACTTCCGCTTCAACTTGTTCAACTTGCTCAACTGTAGGTTCTACCTGTTGTTCGTTTGTAATCTCAGAAGACTGCTCGAGGGCAGTAGTTTCGTTAGTCTCTAAAGAGTCCATCATTGTGTTTGTTTAATAAAAATAGGTATAGTGGACGCAAAGTAAACAAAAAAAGCCCTAACCTGCAAGGAAAGGGCCTTATTTTTTTTGTTTTGTTCGTTAAATCCATGTTTTCCTCTTGAAATACCACATAAAGAGAACGGTAACTCCAATTGAGAGGATGAGTGCAAGCGGGAAGCCCCAAGAGACTGTTTCCATGCCGTTGATGAGGTTCATTCCGAAGAGGCTTGCTATGAGAGTCGGGAACATCAGGATAATGCTGATGCTTGTGAGCATCTTCATGACTGAGTTCATGTTGTTGTTGATCAGGTTGGCATAGGTGTCCATCGTAGAGTCGAGGATGTTCGCATAGATGTTTGTAGTCTCGCGAGCCTGGCTCATCTCGATGCTGACGTCTTCTATCATATCTGCATCAAGCTCGTCGATGGGGAGTTTGAACTTAAGTTTCGAGAGCAGATTCTCGTTGCCACGAATGGATGTGACGAAGTAGGTCAGGCTATCCTGCAAACGGCTCAGGGCGATGAGGTCTGTGTTGCTGATCTTGTGGTCGAGGTTCTGCTTGGCTTTATCGATGCGGGTACTGATCTGCTTGAGTCTTTTCAGGTACCAGACAGCACAACAGAGGAACAGTCGGAATATCATATCCACGCTGTCGACGAAGCCCAGGCCACGCTTTTGCTGGTAGGAGACGAAGTCGATCATCATGTTTGTCTCGAAGTTGCAGACTGTTATGAGGACATCTCCCTTCATGATGATACCAAGAGGTATCGTGGTGTAGGGAGTTCGGCTCTTGGTTTCCTTGACGTATGGGATACGCAGGATGATGAGCACCCAGCCTTCGTCGATGTCGTAACGGGCACGTTCGTCCGTATCGGCAATATCGCTTACGTAATAATCGGGGATTTTGAGGGTTTCTTCCAGGAAGTTCTTGTCTTCCTCGGTTGGGCAGGTAACCTGTACCCAGCAGCCAGGCTGCCATTCCTTAATGGTACGCAGACCATTCGTAGTGTTCCAGTAAGTTCGCATTGTCTTGTTCCTCCTCTGCTTTTGTTTGGGGCAGTTGCACAGAAATCCTTGGCTCCTTCGTGGAGCTTGCAATGCGATGCAGACTCCAGAGCACTAAGAACTGTAATTATCCGCGTGATAGTCGTCCATTGTTGTTATGAAATGCTTTTGTTTCTCCTTTTAGTTTGAAAAAGGCCGCACTTCCTCAGCACAGCCTCTACCTTTCAACGTTGGGCTACCCGGACTCGAACCAGGAAAGGCAGGACCAGAATCTGCAGTGTTACCATTACACCATAGCCCAATTGCGCTGCAAAGGTATGGTTTTTTTGTAAACTGACCAAATAATTTGCCAAAAAAAACTAATTTATTTTGCATTTTGCGTCCTTATTCGTACCTTTGACCTCTGGTCGAAGATACTTTCGTTCGGAAATAAAAAAGAAAACTTTCGTTTCCTTTTGTTTTTCGCTCACTTATTCGTACCTTTGCACACAATTCTAAGTTATACATAATTATATATATTGCGAATGAAGAAAAAGAAGAACGAGTTGGTAGAAGCCATAATAGAAGGATTGCAGGATAAAAAGGGACGGGACATCGTGGTGGCCGACCTGACGGAAATCCCCGATGCCGTTTGCCGCTACTTCGTCATCTGTACGGGCGGTTCGCCTCTGCAGGTTGCAGCCCTTGCACATTCTGTGGGAGACACTTGCCGCGAGAAAGTGGCTGCCAAACCCATTGCCGTCAGCGGATTGCACAATGCCGTTTGGGTGGCTATGGACTATGCCGAGGTCATCGTGCACATCTTCGTGCCCGAACTACGCTCGTTCTACGACATCGAACACCTTTGGGCCGATGCCGACTTGCAAAGCATTCCTAACCTGGATTGAATATGAACGAAAACAACAAGAATAGCAAAAACAACAAGAACAAGAAACCCGGTTCGCAGATCAGTCTCACCTGGATCTATCTGATCATTGCCGTCGTGCTGGGTTGGATGTTCCTGAGTGGCGACAGCTCCCTCCTTTCAGGCGGCTCTTCGCGAAACGCCACTTATAGCGAGTTCAAGAGCTATGTGCAACAAGGCTACGCTTCCCGAATCGTTGTCAACAAGAAGGAAGGCGCCCTGCAGATGTATGTCGAACCTGACCACATACGCGATGTCTTCAAGGAACAGAAGGTCAACCAGGGCACGCGACCTTATGTCGTGGTGCAAGTCCCCTCTGCCGACAAGTTGGAGGACTTCATCAGCGAGCAGCAAGCCCTCGAGAACTTCAAGGGCGAGATTGAGTACCGTCAGGGAGAAGACGACTTCATGCACTTCTTCTGGAGTTTCGGTCCCCTTATCCTCATCCTTTTCTTCTGGATTTTCCTGATGCGACGAATGAGTGGCGGAGGCGAAGGCGGAGGCGGTCCGATGGGCATCTTCAATGTCGGCAAGAGCCGTGCCAAACTTTTCGAGAAGGACGACAGCAACAAGGTGACCTTTGCCGATGTGGCCGGTCAGGAAGGTGCAAAGCTCGAGGTGCAGGAAATCGTGGAGTTCCTCAAGAACCCCCAACGCTACACGGAACTGGGTGGCAAGATTCCCAAGGGCGCTCTGCTCGTAGGCCCTCCCGGAACGGGTAAGACCTTGCTTGCGAAAGCCGTTGCAGGTGAAGCCGATGTGCCTTTCTTCAGCATGTCGGGCAGCGATTTCGTTGAGATGTTTGTGGGCGTCGGAGCCAGTCGTGTTCGCGACCTTTTCCGTCAGGCGAAAGAGAAAGCTCCCTGCATCATCTTCATCGACGAGATTGACGCTGTGGGCCGTGCTCGAAGCCGCAACATGCAAGTGGGAGGCAACGACGAACGCGAGAGCACTCTCAACCAGCTCCTCACCGAGATGGACGGCTTCGGAACCAATAGCGGTGTCATCATTATGGCTGCCACCAACCGTGCCGACATCCTGGACAAGGCCCTGCTGCGTGCAGGACGCTTTGACCGCCAGATACATGTCGAGTTGCCCGATGTGAACGAGCGCAAGGAAATCTTCCAGGTGCACCTGAAACCCATCAAGACCAACAGCACGCTCGACATCGACTTCCTGGCCCGTCAGACACCCGGTTTCAGCGGTGCCGACATCGCCAATGTCTGCAACGAAGCGGCTCTCATCGCAGCTCGAAACGGGAAGAAAGCTGTCGACAAGGACGACTTCCTGGCTGCTGTGGACCGCATTATCGGAGGACTGGAGAAGAAGACCAAAGTGATGACTGCCGAGGAGAAGCGCACCATCGCCCTCCACGAAGCCGGTCACGCCACAATAAGCTGGCTCTTGCAATACGCCAATCCGCTCGTCAAGGTCACCATCGTGCCGCGAGGCCGTGCCCTTGGAGCAGCCTGGTATCTGCCAGAAGAACGTCAGATTACGACTCGCGAACAGATGCTCGACGAGATGTGTGCCACCCTTGGAGGTCGTGCTGCCGAGGAACTTTTCTGCGGACAAATCAGTAGCGGAGCGATGAACGACTTGGAGCGCGTCACCAAGCAGGCCTACAGCATGATAACCTACATGGGCATGAGCGACAAACTGCCCAACCTCTGTTACTACGACAACCAGGAATACGGCTTCCAGCGCCCCTATTCCGAAGCGACGGCACAGCTCATTGACGAAGAGACAAAGGCCATGATAGCCGAGCAATACGCACGTGCTAAGGACATCCTCAGCAAGAACGCCGAAGGTCACGCAGCCCTTGCACAGCTGCTCGTCGAGCGAGAAGTTATCTTTGCAGAAGACGTGGAGCGCATCTTCGGTCCCCGTCCTTGGGCAAGCCGCACAGAAGAACTGCTCGACTCAAAGCCCTCTCCCGAAGGAGAGATCAACCAAGAAGAAACGAATACTAACCAATAACCCTGCTCTCCTCCCCTCGGGGAGGTTGGGAAGGGGTCGCACTTTATGAAGAACTTAATCATCCGCACCCTGACCGGTGTTGTCTATGTCCTGCTGCTTGTAGGCTGCACAGTCTATAGTCCCGTCAGTGCCTTCTTCTTCTTTGCTGTTGTTGCAGCGGCAACATTGTGGGAGTTCGGCACGCTGATGAACACCCATCTTGAAGCCAGAATGCCCCGTCCCATCAACGCGATGACGGGTGTCGTGCTCGTCGCAGCCGTTTGGCTCAGCGCCATCGCCAGTCCGCAGACGGCACAGATGTTCGCGCTCTATGGTCTGCTGATGCTCTACATTCTGGTCAGCGGACTCTACAGGCACAGCCAGAACCCCCTCCAGGACTGGGCCCTCTGCTTCGCTTCGCAACTCTACATCGCCCTTCCCTTTGCCCTGCTGCCCTTGCTCAGCATCGTTTACGACGCAGGTTCCGGGGCCTTGGCTTACAACTGGATTTATCCGCTTGCCCTGTTCATTTTCCTTTGGGTGAACGACACCTTCGCCTACCTCTGTGGATGCACGCTTCAGAAATACATCCCCGCCAAACTCTTTCCCCGCATTTCTCCAAAGAAGTCGTGGGTGGGAAGCATTGGAGGCGGACTCTTCACCCTGCTGGCAGCCGTTATCATCTGGTGGTGGCAGCCCGAGACGATGCCCCTATGGCGCTGGCTCGGCTTTGCCCTCACAGTCGTAGTTTTCGGCACTTGGGGCGACCTCGTGGAGAGCCTCATCAAACGTCAGCTCGGCATCAAGGACAGCGGACACATCCTGCCAGGTCATGGTGGCATGCTCGACCGCTTCGACAGCGCCCTGCTCACCATCCCCGCCTCCGTCATTTATTTCATCTTAACATAGAAAACTTTTGATAGGGATTAGGGATTGGAGATTACAGAAAAAGAACAAATACAGCATAAAACGAAAAAAAAATCTAAAATCTTAATTCTTAATTCTTAATTTATTCGTACCTTTGCGCCTGCAATTAGCGAATTGCATCCGCAAGGCTGCCCAGATGGTGGAATTGGTAGACACGAGGGACTTAAAATCCCTTGGCCAGTGATGGCCGTACGGGTTCGATTCCCGTTCCGGGCACAAGCGAAGAGAAGAGCGCTCTCCCAA
>JAGCFN010000185.1 GCA_017650085.1 Bacteroidaceae bacterium
AGTATAATTAAACAAACAATCTTAACACACACATTCTATGAAAAAAACTACTTCTTTTTCCTTGCTCACAATGCTGCTCCTCCTCTTGTTCGCAGGTGGTTCTAGCAAAGTTTGGGCAGAAGATATCTGGGTGAAAACAGATCCATCAGCATTGCAAACGGGTGATGTTGTCGCAATTGCAGACCTCACCAGACAGCTTGTGATGCCTAATGACAAAGGCACTGCATCGGCTCCAAACGCTGTTGCCATCAGCTTTAACGATGACAAGACGGAGATTGCAGTCACGGTTGAGGCCGCATGGCAATGGGTTGTGACAGTAGACGAAACAGACGATGGAGCCACATTCCAGTTTAATGTTGCAGGCACAGAGAACTATCTCTACTGTACAAACGCCAATAATGGTGTGCGAGTTGGCACGAATGAGAACAATGTCTTCACAATGAAAGATGAGTTTTTGTTCAATGTCGGACAAGGTCGTTACATTGGTCCTTACCAGACGCAGGACTGGCGTTGCTACACCTCCATTAACAACAACATCCAGGGCACCGTTATTGCTTTCTTCAAAAAGATAGAGGATGCTTCTGCTGTGGAAAGGCCAGTCATTTCTCCTGCTGGAGGTGTCTTCTCCGAGGCACAGACCGTAACACTGACTTCAGAAGGCAATACCATCTACTACACCCTTGATGGTACAGATCCCACAAACGCCAGCACCTTGTACGAGGCTCCCTTCACCGTATCTTCCAGCTGCATAGTCAAGGCAGTTGCTTACGACGGTTCGAACAATGCCAGCAGTGTTGCTTCTGCAGACTTCAGGATTCTTGAACCCATCACAACTATCGCAGAACTCTGCGCAGCTGCAACGGAAACGGATGAACCCGCTATTGTTCAGTTCAACAATTGGGTTTGCTCTGGCGTTGCAGGCGGTAATGCCTACTTCACAGACGGCACTCATGGTATCCTCCTCTATCAGAACGGACACAACTTTGTGCTGGGTGACAAACTCTCAGGCACAGCCACAATAACTCTGACCACCTACAACGAAGCTCCTGAAATCAAGGGTCTTACAAAGACGACTGAAGGCGTGACTGTTGAAGCAGGAGGCGAAATCACTCCTATTCCTGTTGTTGTAGCCGACCTGCAAACGAACATGCAGGGTTGCGTCATCAGCCTTGAAGGTGTGACTTATGATGCTGCAGCCAATGCTTTCATTGATGACGATGACAACAAGATTGTTCCTTATAACAGGTTCATCACTTTGCCCACACTTCTGGACGGCAAGACATACAACGTGACAGGCGTGGCTATATGGTACAAGAACAACCAAGTTTGGGAAATCGCACCTCGCTCTGAGGAAGAGTTTGTGCTGGTAACTTCGCAGGTTATGCCAGAGTCTTCGTGGAACGTCGAGGAACTCATCGTTGATGTCAACGACGAAGTGAATGCAGTTTTCACAACCAACTCCGATGGTGCCGTTACCTATACGAGCTCCAATGAAGAGGTTGCTACAATTGACGAGGCTGGTAACATCACTCTCGTAAGCAATGGTACTGCCGTCATCACGGCTGCTGTGGCAGAGACAGAGACGTATCTGGCTGACAGCAAGAGCTTTACGATTGTCGTCACAAAGGACGGTTATGCAGATGTGACATTTGCTTTCGATGATGCAGACCTTGTGGGTCAAGGTGCAACAGAAGTGGGTGCACCTGTCACGGCGACTCGCCACGGCATCCTTACCCTCTATATGAACAGAGCATATGACAGGGAAGGAAACGACCACATCAAAGTTTATGGCAGCAGTACTGACGAGGAAAAAGGTCCCAGCAAGATAGAGTTGTCAGTCACTGAAGGATATGTCATCACCAAGGTCGTCCTCACAGCAACCAGTGCTGACTACATCAAGTCCTGGAAGGAAGAGTTTGCTAACGAGGTGATTATCAACGATGCAACTGCTACTTGGGAAGGTGAGAGGGCTAAGGTTACCCTGACGAATCAGGCCACTTCTCAGGCTCGCATCACGACCATCGCAGTCACTTATGTTGATCTCAACAAGGCTGATGCAATCAGCATGCCAGCTTCTGTTGAAAGCGAAGGCTTTATCTACAACCTTGCAGGTCAGCGTTTGAGCAAGATGCAGAAGGGCATCAACATCGTTGGCGGCAAGAAAGTCCTTAAGTAAACTTAGGAAAGAGTACCAAAAGAGAAGTCCCATCCGAGTCTTTCGGGTGGGGCTTCTTTTGTTTCAGGGCAGTTAATAGAGCCTTAGAAACTCGTAGGTATTGCCGACGAGAGCAAGGTATCGCTCGAAATCTTCGAGGCTGATGACGACAGTTCCCCTGCAATCGTTGGGATGGAAGGACAGCGTCTTGCAGTCCGGATTCGGATAGTTGCTGTCATCAAGCAGGCCGGCATCGAGGAAGAGGTGTACATGATGCTCCCTGTCGTTGATGAGTCCGAAAGGAGAGACGCTGCCAGGTTCGAGCCCGAGGTACTTCATCATGCGTTCTGGAGAAGCGAACGAGAGCTTTCCACACGAGGGTTTCCCTTGCGCTTGAAGTGCTGCTTTGAGTCGAGCCTCGAGGTCGTGAATGTCCAGGTCATGGTCACAATGGAAGCAGATGAGATAGTGCTGGTTGCCTTTATGGTTCCGCATGAAGATGTTCTTGCAGTGAACAGAACCGTCTTGACGCCACCAACGTTTCGCCTCTTCGATAGTCTTGCCCTCGGGATGCTCGTAACAAGAGAATGGTATGTTGTGTTCTCGAAGGAACGCGAGAACTTTTTCCTGCCTTTCTGACATTGCTTAGTGTTTGTTTTCTGTGGCAAAGATAAGCAAAATAATTGAGTGCAAGAACATCCGCGGGCAATTATTTTACGGTTCGCAAACAATTAGTGCAGAAAAGACAGGCAGGTGTGTTTCCAAACGTATAGTGTTACGTTCGCCATCATATAGTGTTACGTTTGCCATCGTATAGTGTTACGTTTGGCATCTTAACGTGCCACGTTTCAGATTGTGACTCAGAACCTCCAGCCGAGCTTTGCATAGTGTGCGATTCCAAACCTGCCTTTGTCAATTCTGGCAGTACTGTATTCCAAGTCGTAACCCACGAAAAGATGTTCCAGAAACTGTATGCCAAGACCCCACGAAAAAGCTAATCCATGTCCGGTTCGGGCAGTTCCAGGACCAATCGGAGTGGTGATGATTCCACAATCGTAACCCAAAGCCAGGCTGCTGAATGCGCGAATCTGCTCGTCCCAAAAGCGTGGAGAGAAACCTCGGACACCCGTCTTCAGACCTATAGAAACGAGGTCGCAGTTCCAAGGTGCAGAGAAATCGACACTGAAAATGTCCCACGCCAGATACTTCTGCACTTCCTTTTCCAACACAAAGTTCGTGCCGAAGCCGCCTCTGGAATAGTGATAAGCCCCGACCTTCGTTCCCAGAAGGAAATGATAGCGAGGGTCGAATGGCATTTTGCCTGCCTCCGATTGAGCATTTGCCCCAATGCAAACACTCATCAAATATATTGCGAAGAACAATTTGAAGTGCTTCATGAGTTTGGCTTTAATTGTTGTAACGGACTGAAGGCGAGTCAGTTAAACTTTTCAGCAAGCACATGCAACCTTCCGAAACGTCTCGCCAAGTCGCTTCGAAATCGCCTGTGTACCAGGGATCGGACACCTCTCCTCTTCTGTTCGTAAAGTCCAAGAGCAGACGAATCTTGTCGTCAGGGTCGCCTCCGCAAATGACTTTCATGTTTCGGATGTTCCAAGAGTCCATGCCTACAAGCAGGTCGAAACGTTCGTAATCGTGCCTCGTCATCTGCCTTGCCGTTTTGCCTTTGCACGAGATATTGTGCTCGGCAAGCTTCCTTCGAGCAGGAGGATACACTTCGTTCCCAATCTCTTCGGTCGATGTGGCAGCCGACTCGATGTGGAAGTCCTCGTCTCGTCCGGCTTTGTGAACAAGGTCTTTCATCACAAACTCTGCCATCGGACTGCGGCAAATATTGCCGTGACAAACGAAAAGTATCCTTACCATACCGATTTCCTACTGTATTTTTGATGACTTTAGCTGCAAAGATATGAAAAAGATTAGAGATAAAAGATTGGGGATAAAAGTTTTTTCGTAACTTTGCACCAAACTAATCGAAACACTTTGCACAATGAAACATTCGCTGACGCTTACCCTGCTTTTGCTTCTCTCCACGTCTCTTCATGCCGAGAACTGGATGAAACGTCTTCCCGATGATGCCTACGTTGCCAACCTTTCCATTCCTGGAAGTCACGACACAGGCACGGGCAACGGCTTCCCTGGCATAGCAACTTCCATATACGGACCTTTTGGAGACAAGTATGCACGCACCCAGGAAAAGAGTTTCGAAGAGCAATGGAACATAGGTGTCCGTGCCTTCGACATGCGTCCTGCTGTGAAGGACAACTACCTCAATGACAATCACGGCATCATGCCTACTAAGTTGCGATTCGACGACGCGCTCTATTTCCTGCGCGACAAGCTGATAGAGAACCCGTCGGAGTTCGCCATCATTCATCTCCTTCATGCCTCCGATGGCGACAATAATGCAAGCAATTATGGCGAGATGTTGCTCGAACTCTTGGGACGTGACGACCTGAAAGATTTCTTCATCGACTTCAAGAAAGACCTTACAGTCAGGGAGATGCGCGGCAAGATACTGTTACTCAGTCGTAACGAATACGCCAGCCAGCCCGTAGGAGGCTTTTTCAGGAACTGGACAGGGCAGCTGGATTGGAATGCACAACGAAACGGGCAAATCGTTGGAGCTAGCGGAACGACCTCAACACTCTATATGCAGGACTTCGCCGAGACTTTCAGAGAGGGTGACCTCGACCGCAAAGTAGCAGCTGTCCGGCAATTGCTTGACTTCAGCACAAAGCACAAGACGACTACTGCAGCCGACATCGTCTGGGTTTATAACTTTGCTTCTGCCTACTCGAAAACTTCCAGGCTTTACATTCCCTTTGTCGTAGATCAGGAAATCTCTTCGAGTGACGGCTATCGCGACAATGCCGCTCACACCAATGCCGCCATCATCGATTACCTGAATGACCCTTCGAAAACGGTAGGGCCGACAGGTATCATCCTTGCCGACTACGTAGGCGTGAACTCAAGCAACGGCTATGAAACGCGGGGACAGGAGCTTGTGGATGCTCTCATTGCCAACAACTTCCGCTATCTCAAGGATATGTATCAGGTAGGGGAGAGTGATGCCACCTATCGCAAACCGCTCGACATGAGTGCTCGTATCATGAATCCATGCTTCAACAGCAATATGCTCCAAGGTTGGTCTGGCGATGGTTTTGGGGCCGTGAACCCTAAGGAAAATGCTGAGCACTTTAACCGCGATTTCAATACCTACCAGACAATTACCGACCTGCCGAATGGCGTATATGCCATCGGATGCAAGGCCTTTTATCGTGCTGGCGAGGCACAGGAATCGAGTGACCATTATCGTGCTCGCGACCGAGTACTGCGTAATGCCTATCTTTATGTTGCTGATGGTTCCGAGACGCTCACCTTTCCCATCGTTTCGCCATTCTCCAAGAACGTAACCAGAGCACGAGGTGTGGGCAGAGAGGCCTTCGCAAAGCATGGTACGGTGTCCTACTATATCCCAGACGACATGATTTCCGCCGAACATTATATGCATGTAGTGGGTGCTTACGACAACCTTATCTTTGCGGATGTCAATAATCACACCCTCACATTTGGTGTCAGGAAGGACAAGTCGGCAGGCATGGATTGGTGTGTTTTCGACGATTTCACGCTCACTTACTACGGCACTCAGGCCACAGCATATCGGCAATGGCTTACGGAAATGAAGAAAAAGAAGCTCAGCTATCTCTCTATAACGGTCAGCAAAAGCTATCTAGATGCCTACAACACAGCATTTAGTGCCACAGCCAGCGATAGAGCGGAAGCCATCGCTGCCATGCAAGCCATTGATGTTGCATGGGAAGAAATCGCCCTTAATGCAGAACTTTGGGCCGAATACAAACAGGTTGCTGCTGAGGCTGAAGAGATGCTTAACAGCGATTATTACAGCGAAGAAGCCAAAGCCTTTCTTCGAAATTACTATCAATCCGTATATCAGCGAAACTTGAGTTCACTTGAACTTACCAACGAAGAACTTCCAGATGCCATCGAAGAACTGCGTGAATACATGAATCTGGTAAATACCGGTGAATGGACAGGCATTCGTGAAGTGTCGGAAAGGCTAGATTTCTCGATGAAATCGGCCAAAATCGTTACATTAGACGGCAAGACTGTCAAGACTCTTCAGCAGCCTGGGTTATACATTATCCACAATAAAAACGGTAAAGTTCACAAGGTCCTTCGCTAAATTTAACAGGCCAAGTTGACGAACTTGGCCTGTTAAATCGAGTAGGATAGGCTGAGACCTACACTAGTTTAGTGTGTTTCATTTTCATTCAACAGGCGGCACTTCGATTTGAGAGCCGTAGCGGTGGTATTCGTTCGAGATGGATTGTTCCTGAATATAACGTGCAAGTTCAATTCGTCCGTTGCTGACTGGTGGTGCTTGTTCTATGTATTTGTCGACGGCAGCTGCTGCCTCGAAGACGGCATCGGGAACAAAGGCGGAGATGGTGCGCACGCGTTCGTACTCCTTTATGCTCTTGCAGAACTCCTCCACGGTTTCTGTCTTGACTTGCTTGCAGAGTGGACTGACGTCAGGAAGCAGAGAGTTGCCCTTGTCCATCGAGATGGTGAGTGGCGTGTGAACCGTCTTGGCAGCCAGGCAAACCATTTTGACTTTCTCTATTGACTCGTCGCCGAAGAGGCGGAGCACCATGCCGTCCTGCAGCGGGAGGTAGCGGAAGACGTTCTGCTCGCCGCGGATTTCGGGGTGCAGATTACGTGCATGGCGGAACTCCTTCTCGTACCATTCTGCATACGAAGTACGGTAGTCAGTCGTGTTACCTTTGTCGGTGATGTGCATGAACTGTGTGACGTAGTTCGGTCCACCTGCTTTCAGACCGGGCCCAAAAGCACTGAGTTTCATGCCGCCGAAAGGCTGACGGCCCACGATGGCACCCGTGATGCCGCGATTGATGTATAGGTTGCCCGCGTGTATGTTGTTCTTCCAGTAGCGCTGCTCTGCTTCGTCAAGCGACTGCAGTCCGCTCGTAAGTCCGTAGTCGAGGTCGTTGACCAGGCTAACGGCTTCCTCCAGCGTGTCGAAAGGAGCCACGGCTAGCAGCGGCGCGAAGAGCTCAGTGCGGAATGTGAAGGAGCTGGGCTTGACGTCCACTTTGATGGTGGGGCGCAGGATGAAGTGTTCCTCATCGACATATTCGGGAGCGACCAGCCAACGCTCTCCTTCGTCGAGTTTGAAAGCACGCTCCAGTTTCTCGTTCTTGTTAGTAATCATCGGCCCAACGATATTGCCGGCGTCCCATACGGGACCGGTCTTTAGGCTGACTGCACAGTCCTTCAGTTTCTCAAAGAATTCTGGATTGTCGTAAACAGAGCGTTCCACCAGCATGAGCGAACAAGCAGAGCATTTCTGGCCGGCGTTGCTGAAGGCCGAGCGGCATGCGTTCATGATGGCGTGGTCGCGGTCGCACTTGGCCGTGACGATGATAACGTTCTTACCGCCCGTCTCGGCGCTCAGCGGCTTGCGTGGGTTGGCATGAGCCAACGCCTGTGCCGTGTCTGTACCGCCAGTCAGGATGACGTGCTTCACGATGGGCGAGGACGTTAGCAGCCGCTTGCCCTCGCTGTCGGGCACAGCAAGTTGGAGGGCCTCCTTGGGTACGCCGGCCTCATAAAATGCTTTCACGAAGAGTTCTGCTACGGGAGCCGCCACGGTGGCCGGCTTCAGGATGCAGGTGTTGCCTGTCGCCAAGGCAGCCACTACGCCACCTACAGGGATGGCACATGGGAAGTTCCAGGGGGATATGACAAGCACAGTGCCCTTGGCCTTCATCTCGATGTCGGGCAGGGCGGCAAACTTCTTGACCGTCGTCGTGTAGAAACGGCAGTAGTCAATCGCCTCGCTGACCTCCACGTCGGCTTCCTCGAACGTCTTGCCTGTCACGGCACACATGCAGCCGCACAAGTCGCCGCGCATCTCGCCAAGTATGTTGGCTACGCGGTACATGAGCCTGTGACGCTCCTCAACCGTTGTCTTGCGCCAGCCCGCGGGATCTGACTCAGCGGTGGCCAAGATGGCTGACGTCTCGTCGGCCCCTATGATGGTGGCCTTCGGCTTTTGTGTCTGCCACTTCTCGAAGACCTTCTCCACCCAGTGCTGGTTGCACTCGCGGTCGAAGTCGGTATCCGGCTCGTTGTGCAGCTCGTCCTGAGGCTCCTGCCCCTTGTACGGCTTGTTGCGGTCCTGAGTGCGCGTCGGCGTGTGGTCCAGATGGTCTTTCATGTTGTACGCCTCGATGAACTGTTGCTGCAGGTCTTTCCATTCCTTCGTGTCGGGCTTCAGTGAGAAACTGTGCGTGAGGAAATTGTCGGGCGCTGTATTCTCGTCCATTCGGCGCACGAGATAGCTGATGGCGTTTAGGAAGTTCTCTTTCGTCACCACGGGCGTATAGAGGATGACGTGGTTGCCAAGTTTCTTTTGTGCGCGCCAGACGTGGTTGGCCATGCCCTCCAGCATCTCGAAGCAGAAGCAGTCTTTCGGTGTCTGGTACATCTGCGTGAGCAGGTAGGCGTAGGAGATAGTGAAGAGGTTGTGCGACGCCATGCCGATGTGGAGCACGCGCGCATTTTCGGGTTTAAGTCCTCGCTCTATGAGATGGAGGTAGTTGGCATCGACCTCGGTCTTTGACTTGCGCACGGGATTGGGCCAACCTCGCAGGTCGCTCACGATGTTCTCCATGTCAAGGTTGCAGCCCTTCACGATACGCATTTTGATGGGTGAGCCACCCTCTGCAACTCGCTTGCGTGCGAACTCCAACAGTTCCGTTTGGAAGCCTTCGGCATCAGGCAGGTAGGCCTGCACGACGATGCCTGCCTCGTAGTTCTTGAACTGAGGCAAGGAGAGCACGTCCTTGAACACGCGCATGGTCAGGTGAGCATCCTTGTACTCCTCCATGTCCAGGTTGATGAACTTCGACTTCGTCACGCCGTTGACGTCCGTGTATGGGTTGTCGATGGCGGCTTGGTAAAGGAGGGAGATGCGCCGGATAAGCTCCGGATAGCACTCCTTATAGTTTAGCGCATGCGTCTGCGCGTAGATGCCCGAGATTTTGACGGAGATGTAATTGATGTCAGGTTCCTTTATCGCGTCGAGGTAGGAGTAGAAGCGTTTGTCTGCCTCAGCATCGCCCAGCACGACCTCACCCAAAAGATTCACGTTTTGTCCTATATCTTCCTTGAAACGTGTGGCCAGATGTTGAGTCAAGCTGGGTCGTGCAGCATTGATGATAACTCGACTTGTATCGCGACGCAAGCGCCACTTGATGATGGGTACGGCAGCCCAATTGAACAACGGCAGGTAGGCAAACTTCCGATACATCCAGAACAAAGCACGATCTGTATTGTCAAGGAAACGCGGAATGCCGTACAAGTCGATGAGTTCCTTGACGCGTAGTGCCAACTTCTGATTATCGCGAATCTGACTCGTTTCGTCCAACATACGTACGATAAATTTCTTGTCTGTGGGTGTCGTCACCATTGTGCCGTACATGTGTTGTTCGTCCTTCTCAGTGCTCGTAAGGCCCGAGTAACTTTCGTCATAGAGTTTTCGCATCCACGCGAAAACCTCTTCGATGGTTGGTAAGTTCTGATTTGCCATGATATAAATAGTTGTAATAGTTGTTCTGTGAAGGTCCGTTATTCCTATTTAAACAGTTTCTGAGCCATTTCGTAGAGGCTTCGGCGCCATGTGAGGAACTCGTGGGCAGTTCCCTCTGAGATATAGGCTTCAGCGTTGAAACCAGCTGCCTGCAAATCAGCAACGGCTTTGCGCACGCGGTCGGGGCCTTCCTTGCTGCCACAGCTGATGAAGATGTAATCCACTTGTTTCTTATCCTTAATTTCCTCAGGAGAATAGACACCGCCACTGAGCAATCCGTAGTGGCCAAAGACTTCGGGTCGGGCCAGCGTGATGGCGTGCGTCTCCATGCCACCCATAGAAAGACCCGCCATTGCGCGGTTCTTCTTGTCGGCCTTTGTGCGGAAGTGGCTGTCGATGTATGGAACCAGTTCATCGACAAGCACCTTCTGGAAGTCCTCTGCCACTTTTCCTCGGTCGAAGCCGCGTCCAAACACAACGTCATTGGTCATGCCATAGGTCATCACCACGATGAACGGAAGCGCTTTGCCTTCTGCAATCAGGTTGTCCATGATGATACCAGCTTTGCCTTGCACAGGCCAACTGGTTTCGTTCTCTCCCCAGCCGTGTTGCAAATACAGCACAGGGTAGCGCTGCTTGTTGTTCTTCTCGTATCCGGCAGGTGTATAGACGTAAGCCACACGCAGCTGGTCGCCCTGAACCTTGCTGGGGAACAGTACCTTCTGAATGTTTCCGTGTTCGATGTCAGTCCTTTCTGCATAGAAAGCCTCGTCGTGGGCCGGCACCTCCACACCGCTCATCCATCTTGCTCCGCCATAATAGCTATTGGTGCCTGGGTCTAACACCTGAGCTCCGTCAATGGATAGGGTGTAGTAATGGAAGCCTTCATCCTCTGGTATGAGCGTCGTGCCCATCCATGTGCCGTCGTTCTGTTTCTTCAGTACAGTGCCGCCCATGCCTCCACCGTGACCGGCAGAGGCTATGACATAGCGTGCCCCTGGAGCTGTTATGCGGAACCGCACATAACCCTGTGAATTGACCTGAGGATATTGCTGCCGGGGTTGGCATGTGGCAGAGGGCTTGAAGTCATCCTTGATGTCAGGATTGTCCGAAGAGGGGATGAAATCACGGATTACGCGATACACGTTCTTGGGCTTATATTCTCTGTCGAAGGGCAGGGGATAGTTGTTCTCGCCCAACCACGAGTCGCGGTCACTAAGATTCCAGAATGTCACGCAATCCACTTTGTCAGCATGGCGACGCATCACCCTGAACACGGCTGCATATTGAGCCTCCTGCAGCAACTTCTGGTCGTTGCTGATGGCTGCACCCTCATTCCGGCTGAATCGCAGTTGGCCGCCCATCTCTGTATTCACGCGGATGTCGAGTTCCGTCATGTGAATATGGTCCACAATCTCTGCATACTTGCTTACAGCGGCTTCAATGTCTTCTTCCGAAGGGCTGTAGATGTTATAGTGACCCTGCATGCCGATGCCGTCGATGGGAACGCCTGTCTCCTTCATCTCCTTGACCATGTTGTAGATACGGTCTCGCTTCACGGGGTCGCATTCGTTATAGTCGTTATAGAACAGCAGGGCATTGGGGTCGGCCTCGCGTGCAAACTCAAAGGCTTTGCGAATGAACTCATCGTTGCCGCAAATCTTGTAGAAATTAGACTCTCGCAAAGGCTGGTCAGGGCCGTTAGGTCTGCGACCGCCGTCTGCTATAGCCTCGTTGAAGACATCCCAGCAATAGACCACATCCTTGTAGCGGTTCACCACTGTATGTATGTGTTCCCTCATGCGTTCAAAGAGCACTTCTTTGCTGACCAAGTTGTGTTTCTTGTCGTAAAACATCCACTCGCCGATTTGGTTGTGCCACATCAAGGTATGTCCGCGCAACTTAATGCCATTCTCGCGGCAGAAATTGGCCACCCGATCGGCTCTTTCCCACGTCCATCGACCTTCTTCGGGGTGTACCGAAGCTGGCTTCATGTCGTTCTCTGCTGTAATGCTGCTGAACTCGCGCTTCACCAAATCGACTTGCTCTTCTGCAGAAATGTTTCGCTGGTTCACAGCTACACCAATCAGGAAATAGTCCTTGTAAGCGTCTTTAAAACCTTTTCTGTCCTGTGCCACTGTGGCAAAAACAGACAAGACACATAGTGTCAAAAACAGAATCCTTCTCATATTTTTTTATTTGGAAAGTGTGTGTTTGTGTTGCAAAGATAGCAAAAATTCTTGTTCTTCGTTCAGCTTTCGGTAAAAAGATGTTGTTTTTTGCCAGTTTTGAAAGGGATTTTAGACTCCTCTCTCTGCCCAATCGCTGCGGTCGAGGCTGCGATAACCGATGGCTTCTGCAAGATGTTGTTTCATAACCTTTTCGCTTCCTTCTAAATCTGCTATAGTTCGAGCCACTTTTAGAATGCGGCTGTAGGCACGAGCGCTGAGTTTCAGACGTTCCATCGCCATACGAAGCATGTCGAGACCGTCATTGTCCGGTTCTGCAAACTTATGGAGCATCTTCTCGGTCATCTGAGCGTTGCAGTGGATTCCCTTGTATGTTTGGAATCGTTCTTCTTGAATTTTACGGGCCTTAATAACCCTTTCTCTGATTGCGGAACTTGGCTCGCCAGGTTGCATTTGACTGAGCTGAGCAAAAGGCACCGGCTGAACTTCGCAATGAATGTCTATTCGGTCAAGAAGTGGACCGCTGATCTTGTTTAGGTACTTCATGATTTGTCCAGGTGTGCAGCAGCAGTGCTTGTCCGGATGATTGTAGTAACCGCAAGGACAAGGGTTCATAGAAGCAATGAACATGAACGAGCAAGGATAGGTTATGGTGTATTTCGCTCGCGATATGTTGATGATGCGATCCTCGAGAGGCTGTCGTAAGACTTCGAGCACTGAACGTTGAAATTCAGGCAATTCATCGCAAAAAAGCACCCCATTATGTGCCAAACTAATCTCACCTGGTTGTGGATTGCTTCCACCTCCTACAAGTGCAACTTGTGAGATGGTGTGATGGGGAGAGCGGAATGGGCGTTGAGCGATGAGCGAACAATTGCTTTTTAACTTCCCGGCCACGGAGTGAATCTGTGTTGTTTCCAAGCTTTCGCGGAGGGATAAAGGTGGAAGAATGCTGGGCAATCGTTTTGCCAACATGCTTTTACCGCTTCCCGGCGGGCCAATCATAATCAGATTATGGCCACCTGCAGCCGCAATTTCGAGTGCTCGCTTCACTTGTTCTTGGCCTTTAACGTCAGCAAAATCGAACTCGAATTCACTCTGTCTGGCAAAGAACTCTGCTCTTGTGTCGATGACGGTAGGTTGCAGGGGTTCTAATCCATTCAAATGTCCGATGACTTGATTGATGTGACGAACGCCAAAAACATTGAGGTTGTTAACTACAGCAGCTTCTCGCACGTTCTCTTCTGGTACAAAAAGTCCTTCGAATCCAAGTTCTCGTGCCTTGATGGAGATTGGTAAAGCGCCTTTGATGGACTGAATAGAGCCGTCAAGACTCAATTCGCCAACCATCATATAGCGATTCAGGACTTGTGTATCAACTTGACCTTCTGTTGCCAAAATGCCAATAGCCATTGGCAAATCGAAGCCCGAACCTTCCTTGCGAACATTGGCAGGAGCCATATTTATGGTAATTGCGCGCGAAGGAAAGGTGTAGCCGCTGTTCTCTATGGCTGCCATGATTCGCTCATAACTCTCTTTGACAGCACTATCGGGCAAACCCACAAGGACAAAACGAATACCTCGAGTGGCATTGACTTCTATTGTTACGGCCGATGCTTGCAAACCCTGAACGCTGGCACTGAATGTTTTTACTAACATGTTCGAAGTAGGAGTATTATGGAAGTGATTATGTTAAAGTCAAAGATGCTTGCATCGAATTAAGACATGGGACCCGTTGCTGAGTGTTGTTGCAAAAAGGTAGCAGTCACCTCCTTCGCGCAGTTTGAGTCGCTTTCGCAGTTCTGCAACGGTGGAAGGGAAGTTTCGAATGGTCAGATTACATTGGCTGATGTCTGCCAACATTCTCTTCAAGTCTTTTTTCGAGAAGTTGCAATAGTCCTCTATTTGGAAAGTTCGACCTGGAAAATTCTCGATGAAATGGGCAGAAGTGAATAGGTGACTGAAGGGATGAAGCTTTTTGACATTATACGTTTTGCATAGTGTGTTTTGTACTCCAGCCTTCAGAATTGATGCGTTTGGCTCGTATAGGTAGCGTTCTGGAAGAGTTGAAATATCTGGCTCTACATCTCGAACTGTTGTACTATAGGTTTGAGTCTGTTCAGAGAGGTTTGCACAATGAAACGTAACAGCACCCTTTTGCTGAGAAAGAGCCAGCAGTACTTCCTTGCATTCGCTGCCAACACTTACAACATGTACCTCGCTTACTTTGGAAAGTCGGCGAAGTACGTCTTGTATGTCAATCATCGGCGAGAGTTTCACCAAAACGAAATTTGCATGACAGAGTAACGTTTCTTGTAAGGTTTCTATGTTTGGTGAGCAATCACTCAGCGCAACGACTTTCCTCCCATCTGCATTTCTTCGGCTTGGATCGAGGTAAATGATATCAAAATGCCCCATTTCATCGATAAAATCTTCACAAGTCTTGTTGAGAATATTCACGTTTGATAAGCCGAGAAGAGGGAAGTTATGTTGGGCAATTTCACACAGATGTTCGTCTTTTTCCACATAGTCTGCCTCATCGAACAACTTTGCCAAATACGAGAAGTCAATGCCAAAGCCACCAGTCAAATCTGCCATCTTTTGCCTTCCTTCTGGCAGTAATCGTTTCACCAATTGTTGCTTGTAGAGTGCTGTCTGCTCGCTACTGCATTGTTCCAGCGAGAGTTTTACAGGATAAACAATGCCTTCAATCTTTGACCACGAAGGCAGTTTCTGCTTTGCAACTTGCAGTCCTGCAATCTGTTGCAAGCAATAGTGAAGGTCGATGCCTGATGGGGTTTTGCTCAACGCCAAGGTTCGAACGTCTGCATCTTTGTTTTGTGCTATGAAAGCTTCATTCGTCATATTGAATGGCAAATTGTTTCTTGAGCCAAAGCCGCATCCAGTATGAGCTGTTTTTGTAGTTCTTCGAGAGAATCGAAGTGTCGCTCATCGCGTAATTTCTCGATGAAATCGATAGAAATTGACGTTCCATACAGATTGCCGTTGAAGTCGAAGATATGAACTTCAACGCTTATTTCTCCATTTTGTTCCACAGTTGGTCGATGTCCGATGCAAAGCATCCCACCTCTTTTTGAATGGTCTGGCATCGTAACCCAAACGGCATAAACGCCACAAGCAGGCATCAGCTTTTGTTCTGGCAAAGTGAGGTTTGCAGTAGGGAACCCTATCTGACGGCCAATTTGCTTGCCTTCAGTTACTTTTCCGGTCAGGAAATAAGGATATCCAAGCAGGTTGTTGGCTTTCTTGACCTCTCCCAGACTTATCAGGTTCCTTATCCGGCTACTGCTTACTTTCTCGCCTGCAAGTGCCTTTGCCAAGCAGACTTTGATGCCCGTTTCTTGTCCCCAAGTCACGTAATCTTCAGGATTTCCGCCCCCATGCCCAAATCTGTGGTTGTACCCCATCAGCAAAAGTTCTGCATTAAGCTTTTCCCGAAGGATGTTTTGCATAAACTCTTTGGCTGTCATTTCGCTCAGTTCTTGTGTGAAAGGTAGCACAATGATTTTCCCGCTAAATGCCCTGGAGAGTAGGGCTAGCTTTTCTTCTTGCGTTGTTAGGAGAGAGGGGACGAAATCGGACTGTACCACGGTTCTCGGATGACGGTCGAACGTCACCGCTGCAGCCGACAGTCCGTTGGCAGCAGCCAGTTCTTCGAGTTGCTGAAGCAAGTAGCGATGCCCTTGATGGACGCCGTCGAAGAAGCCGATAGTAAGTGCAAAACCCTTCCTCATAACAAGATGCAAAAATAGTCAAAACTCTTTGCGATACCAAATTTTTCCTGCTTTCATTTGCATAATTCGCAGGAATTGTCTAATTTTGCACCCGATTAATGGCGAAAGCCAAAATCGTCGGACTTGTAGCTCAGTTGGTTAGAGCAACAGACTCATAATCTGGAGGTCACAGGTTCAAGCCCTGTCTGGTCCACACTGAAAATCAAGCACTTACGAGTTTCTCGCAAGTGCTTTTTTCATGTCTGCGTAAACAATGCGTAAACAAACGGCTTTAGTCGGTGATTTTAGTTCAAAAAATCTTATCGAGTTTCATAGAGTATTTTATCCATTCGTTATCATACAGAAAACCTTTATTTCTGCACAGGAATTAGGCCTCGATAGGTCAAAACAGGTGTAAAACCACCAAAAACACCACTTAAATGTTATATTTCCGTAAAAAAATTACGGAAATTAAAAACTTTATTGTATATTTGCCCCAGAAATATAAATGAATAAGGTTATGCTCATCAAATTTGCCGTAAAAAACTTCCGTGGTTTTGCCGAAAGAATAGAATGGGACTTATCACATCCTAGCAATTACTCTTTCAACACATACGCTGTTAAAGATGGAGTAATTAAGAATGGTATTATCTATGGACCAAATGGTTCTGGTAAGACTAACTTCAGTGTAGCACTATTCGATATAGTTAATCATCTTACACAGAAATCCAAGAAACCTGACTACTATCAGAACTTTGTCTATGGAGGTGATTCTAATTTGAACGTAGATTTTGAGTATACGTTTAAATTTGACGATCAAACAATTGAATACAAATACTCCAAGAATGTATTTGGAGCGCTTGTAAAGGAAGCACTGATTGTTGATGGTGTGTCCGTATTCAAGCGGAGGATAGATACACTTGAACTCGATGAGAAACAATTCCCGATAAATTCAGATGCTAAGCGGAACCTGCAGATGAATGCCAACAGTATTTCTATAGTGAACTACCTGCTGACATCTTATCCTCTTGCCAAAGACCACTATTTGATTAGGATGCGCAACTTTGTCGATTCAATGTTATGGTTCAGATGCCTGAAGGTTAATGAATACATGGGATTTGACAACATGGTAACTATTCTTGACGAGTATATTATCAAAAACAGATTAGTTAAAGACTTTGCTGATTTCTTGCGGAAAATTAGTGGGCAAAAGTTTGAGTTTGTTCAGTCAAGGACAACGGACAAGATTCTGTTCTGCAAGATAGGGAATGGAGTAATTGCTTTTGACTTGATAGCTTCAACGGGTACACAGTCGTTGAAGTTGCTATACTTCTGGCTAAAAAAGATGAACGAAGCATCCTTCGTCTTTATCGATGAATTCGATGCTTTCTATCATTTCAAGTTGGCTTTTGAGGTATGTAAGCAATTGTTCAATCTTAATTGTCAGGTCTTCACGTCATCTCACAATACCTATTTGATGACGAACGATCTGTTGCGTCCGGACTGCAACTTCATCTTGCAGAACAATAAGATTAAGCCATTGCACGCTTGCACAGAGAAGGAACTGCGATTCGGGCATAATATTGAGAAACTATTCCGCGCTGGAGCATTTGAAGTATGA
>JAGCFN010000186.1 GCA_017650085.1 Bacteroidaceae bacterium
CCAAGTTTCACGAACTTCTTTTTAGAAGTCTCACACGTTTCAATCAGTTGCAGGTTCCAAGGAGATGATGGCTGCAGTTTCAGAACATCCTTCCAGTAGAGAAGGTTCTTGGGCGTATTGCGATGCCATGAGATTTCCGGCTTGCACGGGTGGTCGTAAAGCAAATCATAATACTTCTCCCATACATTGTCGCCTCCGCCGCCATTGAAACGTATGTCGATAATGAGATTTTCGCAGTCCGATTCCATAAATTGCTGCAAGGCGTTTACCGTGCCGTCGTAAAAATCAGGTTCGCACGACGGCACGCGGATGAGCCACGTCATGGAGTCCACTTTGCAGGATACTGGCTTCGGCTCGTATTCGAAGTTCCCTGGATTGGTGAGCAGCGTGCTGTCGGCCTTCATCATAGTCTCGTTATTCAGATTAGCCACAGCCCTTTGGAAGGCTTCTTCCCCAAGATATATGTGCGTATCGAACTGACTATAGAACCATATGACATAATCCGTGGCGGTCAGTTCCAAGTCGGCCTCCCCATTGCATAGTTGCTTGCGGAGTCGCTTCTTGAGGGCTTTGTATTCCCGCTTGTAGCCTTTCTGCATGATGGCATCGAAAGGGGCGTAGTTCTCTTCAACAAAACTGACGAGATAGTCATAGTCCTCCAGCATCCGCTGCTTGGTGAGGGCTTGGGAGTTCGCCCCACAGGAAAAACAAAAAGCAAGCAGGATGGCGAAGATTGTTTTGTTCATAATCTTTATACCTTATATATTATTATATAGTGCCGCTTTCACTCTCCGAAGATTTCTGCCAGCGCCTTCTCTATGTTCTTGCCGCGCAAGCCCCGCTTGAGGATTGTGCCGTCGGGGGAGAAGAGGATGATGTGCGGAATGCCGTTGATGCCGTAGGAGGCAATCTGCTCGAAGGTGATGCCATATATCTGCGGATACGGGATGCCCATCTGTTCTATGGCCTTGTCGGCATCTTCCTTGTCGTCATTGACTATCAAGCCGAGCACCTGCAGGCCGCGCTCTTTGTACTTCTCATGGGCGGCAACAATGTTGGGTATCTCTTCCCTGCAAGGCGGACACCAACTTGCCCAGAAATCTACCAGAACATACTTCCCTTTGCCCACATAGTCGGAGAGTCGCTTGCCGTCGAAAGCACTCTGGATGTCCAGCATCTTCTTGCCTTCACTGGTGGCTTCGTATTTGGCCCACACCTCCTTGCTCTTGACGAAGGATGGATACTCCTTTATCATGGGACCTCCCATGTTGTATAGACGCAACTTGTCGGTGGGCGAGGCAAAACACATGTCAAGTATCCTTATGCCGAGTGCATCGTCCTTGTGACGAAGGAACATCGCCTCGGCATACTGCTCGAAGCACTTACTCCTTGCCTCATCAGTCAATGTGCTGTCAATCGACTGAGGGTATTCTGTTGCCAAATATGTCAAGCTGTCATTAAGAGTTCCGCCGACTGCAGAGAACGGATATTTGAGCGTGATGTCTCCTGGCTCCAGGATAAACAAGTAAAGCACGTTCCGATATTTGTTGATAATGACGACAGGAACGGGCTTATCGACTTTGCCTTTCATCGTAAACTCTCCATTTGTCACGATGGCAGAGTCCAAAGTCTCGTAGCCTTTCACTTGTTGCTCGAGATAGACGACTGTCACGTCTGGATCGTCAACGGTTCCTCTAATGGTGTAGCTGTTTCCCTGTGCCTGACTTGCCAAGCTAACGAGGGCAAGCAGGAAGGTGAAAATTGTCCTGTTCATGTTCTTTATACCTTATTAATAATATATCCCCCCTAAAGGGCGACTGGGGGCTTTAGAGGAGCCACTGAATGTGGCTACGGCCCCACAAAGGGGAGCAAGTCCCCACTTGCGACGGAGGCCCGA
>JAGCFN010000187.1 GCA_017650085.1 Bacteroidaceae bacterium
GCCTTGGCTGGGACTGTATTCGAGGATATTGCGGTCGATGTTCTTGATGGCATTGATGGCCGCTTTGGGAGTGGGAAGGTCAGGCTGACCGATGTTCAGGTGGTAAACATGTATCCCTCGATCTTTAGCGGCATAAGCCAGAGGTGCCAGCTTGCGGATAGGCGACTCCGGCATTTCCACGCCTCGAACAGAAATTTGTGGCATAGTTCTTGTCTTTTTGCAATTTCGCGTGCAAAGGTACGAATAAATGAGTGAAGCACAAAAGAAAAGGAAAAGAATTTTCTTTATGTGCCTCCGAATGCAAGTACCTTCGGCAAAGTCAAAGGTACGAAAAGAACAAAAAACACACATGCAATTTGACGGAGAAAAACGTGACACTATACAAACGCAAACTTAACACTATACAATCGCAATCATAACACTATACGTTTGCAATCTTAACACTATGTGTTTGCAATCGTAACTGGGGATGTTCCGAAAGACTCCACTAGGCTCTCGCTTTTTCTGCCTGTTTTGTTTGTAGGTTTGCCCTTTTTTTCTTACTTTTGCAAAGGTAAAAAGATTAAACGACCTCATGCAACAACAGATTCTTCACCTTCTTTGTACAGCCGGAACATGCCGTCTCCACTTTTCCGGACACGAGCATGAACTGGAGCCGGGCTGTTGCATGATAGTTATGGCTAGTCATATTGGCAGCATCCAACCCAGCGAAGATTGCCAACTCTATCGGCTTCTCATACCAGCCGATTGGCAGGCCAATTGCATGCCTCGCAGCAGTTATGGCGTTTGCGGATGGCTTCACCTCTTCATGCACCCCATCTTCAAGCTGGAAGGTGACGCGCTAACTGTTGTCGAGCACGACTTCAAGGATGTCGCTTTCCGCTCTGAAAACACACCCGAAACCTATCGGAGAGACGCCATTCTGCAGGGTATGCGAGCCCTTTATCTTGATGTCATGAACGCTCACGCCTCTCTCTTCGAACGCGAGGAAGCCACTCAAAGGTCGGCCGATATCATGTCGCGATTCATCAGACTGCTGGAAGCGGGAGCCTACAGAAAACATCGGACTGTAGCCTATTACGCGCAAGAACTCTGCGTCACACCAAAGCATTTGCACAAAGTCTCCACCCAAGTGAGCGGACGAACCCCAAGTTATTGGATTCAGCAGTTCACCATGATGGAAATCAGGCACTTGCAAATGCATGGGAAACTCACGGCAAAAGAGGTCGCAAGCAAGCTGAATTTCGACAACACATCACATTTCAGCCGCTATCTCAGCCGTTTAGGGAAATCTTGGTAACACTTTGCGAAATCTGGGTTTGGCTTCGCGCGTACATTATTAATACCTTTGCACTCGGAATTATAAGGTATTGACTTTGTTACATTAAAACACACCCAATTATGCGAATCCGTACATTCTTATTGCTTGGAGCAAGTGTCGTTTGCCTTTCCATGCAGGCAGAAACTCAAAACGAGGGTATTCAGGACACCACCCAAATGAGCGAAGTCGTCGTCACAGGCACGCGAAATGCCACAGATGTCCGTCATCTTCCTCTCACCGTGACCAGTATCAGTAACGAGAAACTCAACGAGAACTATCGCTCTTCAGTCCTTCCGACCGTCACAGAACAGACGCCTGGCCTCTTCTCTACCAGCAGAGGCGTGCTGGGTTATGGTGTCAGCACAGGAGCCGCAGGCAGCATGATGGTTCGTGGCGTAGGCAGTGGAGCACAACTATTGGTGCTCATAGACGGTCAGCCTCAGTATGCAGGTCTCATGGGACACCCTATTCCAGATGTCTATCAGACGTTGATGACGGAGAAGGTCGAAGTGGTTCGTGGCCCTGCTTCGCTCCTTTATGGTTCCAACGCGATGGCAGGCGTCGTGAATATTGTCACGCGACAGATGAACGGAGACGGTTGCAAGACCAACATCCGCCTGCAGGGTGGCAGCTATGGAACCTTCCAAGCCGATGGCGTGAACCGTTTCCGAAAAGGCAAGTTCAGCACCGTTGTTGGAGCCCAATACATGCGTACAGATGGACACAGACCTAACAGCAACTTCGAACAGTTTGGCGGTTATGCCAAGATAGGTTATGACTTCTCTGAGCATTGGAAAGCCGTTGCCGATGCTAACCTTACCCACTTCAATGCCAGCAACCCAGGTCCTGTCTATGCTCCTCTCGTCGACAACGATTCCAAGATTACTCGCGGACTGGCCAGCATCAGCCTTAGCAACGGCTATCAGAACACGAGTGGTACCCTTCGCGCCTATTACGACTGGGGACATCACAACATAGACGATGGCTACAACCTGGGCGGAACTCCCAAAACGGCACTCTACAAGCACGATGACTACATTGCCGGCATCACATGGTATCAGAGCGCACATTTCTTCGAGGGCAATACCGTCACTGTCGGCCTCGACTGGCAACACTTCGGCGGAAGTGCGTGGAATGCCGACAAACAGACTGGTGCCAAGACCTATCTCGTTAAGGACGAGGACGGCAATCTCGTCGAGAATCAGCATGCAGACGAGGTAGGAACCTATATCGACTTCCGTCAGGACATCTGCAAGTGGCTGACAGTTGATGCAGGACTGCGTGTCGATTGGCATTCAGTCGTAGGGACAGAACTGATTCCGCAGGGAGGACTTGCCTTCCATCCCACTCGCAACGCCGACATCAAAGCGCTGGTGAGCAAAGGCTTCCGCAATCCCATCATCCGCGAGATGTATATGTTCCCACCTGCAACCACAGACCTGAAGCCAGAACGCTTGATGAACTACGAACTCGCCTACACCCAGCGCATAGCAGGGAAAGTGCACATCGGAGCCAACATCTTCTATATCAAGGGAGAGAACCTCATCAATACCGTCAGAGTGGACGGTCGTCCTCGCAATGTGAACACTGGCGACTTCGAGAACTGGGGACTCGAGTTTTCTGCCGACTACACCATCAACAGGCATTGGAGCGTGGATGGAAACTACTCGTATCTGCGTATGCAGACGCCCATCACAGGCGCTCCAGAGGGCAAACTGTACTTTGGAGGCAAATACCACAACGACAAGTGGACGGCTACGGCTGGCGTGCAAAACATCAGCGGCCTGTACATCACGGCTGGCGACAATCCGCAGAAAGAGAACTTCACCTTGCTCAACGCTTCCGTCAGCTACAGGGCGCTGCCTTGGCTGACACTCTTTGCGAAGGGCGAGAACCTGCTGGCAGAGCAGTATCAGACCTACGACGGCTTCTTCATGCCCAAGGCAACCTTCATGGGTGGCGCATCGTTTGAATTTTAAAAGGAACAGGAACAAGGAAGAAAGCCCCGCAAACTGTTTGCGGGGCTTTCTTTGTTAAGTGGCTGTTTAACAGTCTTTTGGTGAGCCGGAAATGCTCCACACGAGGATTTTTGAAAGTTGACGTGCGTCGGGCTAAAACTTCACACGTGAAGTTGGCAAACTTCTCTGCAGAAGTTCGTCAACTTCTCTGCAGTCGTTAAAAAACGGGTCGCGTTTACTCGAACAGCTTGTCGTCAAGAGGCATTACCTTGAGGCTTCGGAGATGAGTGATGTCATTTGAAGGTACACAATCGTGGTGGAAGAGCCACCAGCGGCCTTCATAGCGGACGATGCTGTGGTGAGTCGTCCATCCAACGACGGGCTGCAGCAATTCACACTTGAAGCGGAAGGGGCCGTAAGGATTGTCGCCTACGGCCAGACAGAGCAGATGGCTGTCGCCTGTCGAGTAGGAGAAGTAATAGAGTTCGCCGGCTTTGTGCATCCAGGATGCTTCGAAGAAACGATGCGGGTCGCCGGCCTTAAGGGGTTGGCCGTTGTCATCGATGATGATGACCGGCCGCGGAGCCTCGGCAAATTGCAGAACATCATCGCTCATGCGTACCACAAACGATGGCAAGGCAGGTACATCTGATGGACAGAAGAGCTGAGTTTTTTTGTCAGCCGCGGGGCCCAAGTCAATGCCTTCCTTTGTCAACTTTGAGGGAATCTGATACCACTGCAGCTGCCCACCCCATAGGCCACCAAAGTAGCAATATATCTCGCCATCATCGTCCTTGAAGACACAAGGGTCAATGCTGAAAGAACCGCGGATGGGATGCTCTTGAGGGACAAAAGGACCTTCAGGTCGTTCGCTGACAGCTACGCCCAAATGAAATACACCATTGTAGTCCTTAGCCGAGAAGATGAGATAGTAGCGACCATTCTTCTCCACCACATCGTTGTCCCACATCTGCTTCTCTGCCCAAGGAACTTGGTCGACATCCAGAATGACGCCATGGTCGATGACGTTGGCTTCAAGGGGACTGCCCGAGAGGGAGAGCACATGATAGTCGCGCATCTGAAAGTGGCCGCCGTCGTCGTCGAAGGCAGCTCCAGTCTCACGGTCGTGAGAAGGGTAGATGTAGAGTCGATTGCCAAACACATGGACCGAAGGATCGGCCATATAATCGGAAGGGAATAAATAGCGTTGTTTTTTTAGTTCATCGTTCATAGTTAGCGTTGACTTCTTTCTTCTATTTCTTTATTGATTTCGTCGAGTTTCTCATCGGTTAGCGGGTACTTATAAATAAGGCATCCTACAACAATGAGAAGTATGGCTGGGATGATGCAAGTAAACCACAGAATAGCATTCTGTGCGGTTGGTGAGTACTCGTTCAGCTTAGTGTAATAAGCGTTTACTGGAGCGCTGATGAATGATGCAAGGAATACTACAACGAAGATGCTTAACACTAGTTGAAGGCACTTGTTGGCCTTGAACTCAGCAAACATCTCACCGTATGTGACAGGTTTCTCAGGCGTAGTTGCAATCCTTTCCTTACAACCCATGAAGCATAGAAGCAAGAGGAAGAAACCAACGATGGCGAAGACACATGTCACGGTAAACCAAGCTTTAGGATTTATTGGCAAAGCAGATTGCTCGCTTGCCAAATTGAAGCCTATCATGCCCATTACCAATGGCGTGATCCAACCTGCTATTGAGAAGCCAGCCTTGAAAGCAACACCTGCAAGGGCATTCACTGTGGCTGCCGGTCTGTTGCCCGTACGATATTCAGCTTCTGTGATGACTTCTGGCACAAGCGCCCACATTAGGGAACCAACAAGGAGCCCGACGCCAGTCATAACCTTTGCTGTCTGAATGAGTGTGTTGCAACTCTCGACATCAAAGAACTTTCCAACAGAATACAGAATGACAAATCCAATAAAGCCAATCGAGAGGAGCAGATAATAAAGTCCCTTCTTACCTACGAGCCTCTTTAACATTGGCAGAGAAGGTAAGATAACGAAGGCAGGAATCGTGCCAATAGCCATGAATGTTGCCTGGTTCCAATCGATTACAGTATGGGCGACAATGGCAAGTCCAATTGGGAAGCCTGCCTGAACAACTATCTGGCCGATATTAGCGCAAACCATTCGTGTGGATGTGAGCTTGAGCACTTCATCATTGTCACGCGTCATGCTTGCCATAATGGAACCGTACGGAATGTTCACCACCGAGTAAATCATGCTCAGCACGGTATAGCTGACAGTCGCATAGACAATCTTCATGCTCATGGACCATGTAGCTGCTTGAGGCAGCATCAATAGGCAGGCGGCAATGGTAAGAGGAATACCGCCATAAAGAAGGTAAGCACGATACTTGCCTATCTTGGGATTGCGATTGTCGATGTACCGTCCGACGATAGGACTCCAGAAGCAGTCAATGAGTCGAACCGATAGAATCAATCCGCTAACGAAAGCGGGGTTGATTTTCAATACGGTCGTAAGGTACAGCATCAGATAGCATGCCACAGTTTGAAAGATAAGGTTTTGTGCCAAATCTCCCGAACCGTATCCTATGCGCTGCAACCACGAAAGGCGATAGAAGCCTGCCTTTTCCGTTGTTTCCATGGTATCGTGTTATTAATAATTAACGTTAGTCGCCAACATTGCGTTAACGGTTAACGTTAAGAGTTGAATTATTTCATTTTATCTGCCAGTACCTTCATCCAATATCCACCGATGACGGAGCGAGCCTTGAAGCCTGTCATGCGACCAGTCTTCGTGTCGTGCCAGTCAGAGATGGGCACACGGCTTGTCGTCTCGTTGATGTATTTGTAGAGCGGGCCGACGAAGGCCTGGAAGTCCTTGTCTGTGTCAGCCATCGCAGCGCTCCACATGATCCAGTCGCTCTTGGTGTAATCCTTGCGGACATCGAGCGGCAGACCGTACTTGTTCTGCTTCTTCAGGTAGTACTTCACCTCAGTCTGCATGGCATTGTTGGGGATGATGTTCGTCTTCCAGAGCTTGTCCCAAACCATGTTGTACTTCTGGCTCCAAGTGTCAGCTCCAGCGCCATAAGCGAGTTCGTAGTGGTCCTTCACCTTCGTCTCGCTTTCCCAAGCTGCAGCCATCTCCTTGGCCTTTGCGTTGTACTGCGCATAGACGTCGTCCTTGCCCATCAGCTTGGCAATCTCAGCATAGCCTGCAACGCCCATGATGGCTTTGATAGCGAGGTTGCAGTTGCCTGCCCAATGGCCTGCGAAGTCGTCAGTACAGAGCTGGTTGGCAGGATGCAGACCGTTCTCCACAAGATAGTCAGCCCAGGTGGTCATGATGTCGAAGTACTTATCGACGTACGACGTGTTGCCGTCGAGCATGCAAATGGTGGCAGCGAGCGTAATCATGTTGCCAGCTTCCTCGAGGGGCATGTCGCCACCATAAACCTGACCGTTGGCTCTGGGATACTGGCCGAGGTCGTGTGCTGCGAAGGGCTTCGTCCAGCGGCCTGAGAGACTGTAGTCGAAGATGGATGTCATCATGGCCTTCTGTAGTTCTGGGTTGTAAACGAGAACAAGTGGGGCTTCAGGATAAGTCAAGTCGACGGTATTGACGCAGCCGTTCGAGTTGTTCTCCTTGGAGAACCAGAGCAGGTTGCCGTCCTTGTCCTCGAAGAGCTTGTGGGCAGCCATAACATGACGATAGGAGCCGGAAAGTATCTCGGCATATTCCTTACCGCCTGCCTTCATACCATCATCATAGATCATCTTGTCGAACTGACGGCAGCGGTTCATGATGCCAGCATATCGGCTCTGCATGGTCTTGAAAGCTTGGCAGAGGGTTACGCGACCTTCGTGAGCCCAGTAGGCCTTGTAGCGGTTGTAGAAATACTCGATGTCCTCTATCTCGTCGTAGCCCATCATCATATAGCTGGCAGCAGTCTCGACCGAACCGAAGTTGTGGGTGTAAGCCAGAACGGGCATTTCGGCAGCACTTCTGGCAGTAATGCCACGGTTCCAACCAAAGCCGCCACGACCGCCTTGGGGACGTCCGCCACCTTGTCTGCGCTGGGGCATCAGGTTGCCTCTCTCAACGAAGCCGTTCTCGATGTCTGTCTGATTTCCCATCATCACTTGTCCGTTGATGGCAGGCATGTAGAAGTAGCCCCAATCGATGCAAATACCGTCGCCTGTCTTAGCAAGGATGGGTTGCTCGATTGTGCCAGTACGAACATAGCGAATGCCTTCCTCGGTACCCATTGTGGTGATGGTTGCCTGCGTGTCCTTATTGACGGCCTGCAGAGGATTGGCTCCGAAATAGATTTGTACGTCGTGCTTGCGGTTGTCGGTTGCCCTTACCTGATAGGAGATGTAGTTGATGGGCATGGAAATCAAGTCGTAGTCGTCGATGAGCATTGGAGCGGTAAAGACGAGGTCGAGCTCAACAGGACCGCAGGAGAAGGTGTAGTAGGTGTTGGTGGCAAGCACGTCGATGCTCTTCTGCTCGGCAACCTTGATGTCCTGACCTTTAGGCTTGATGTTCTTGAAGAGGCCGAAGTCAGCATAGGCACCACCAGTTGTGTTGTGGCAATGAGCAGCAATCGTGTTGCTGCCGCTATGGAAGAGTTTCTTAATGTCGCTGTCTGCATGGAGTACCACGCCGTTTACCCAAGTTTCGCCTGTGTCGGCAACCTTGGTGCCGTTCACGTATAGCTCGAACACATCGTCGTGGCTGTACTTCAGGTAGAGGTCTTCCTGGAGGTCGGCTTCGCTGAGGTTGACGTTGCGACGGATGTAGATGTCGCTGCCCTGACGTCCCCAACGGCTGCGAATGTTCTCGCCTTCGCTGCCCCATGCTGCCTTCTCTGTACGCCATGAGCTATCGTCGAACGAGGGCTTTGTCCAGCCTTCGCCATTCTGCTTGTCGTGGTTCACCTTGCCTTCCCATGCCTCTTCATCGGACATTGGGGCAATCGAGGAAAGGATGTAGTTCTGTTGAGCACCCATGAAACGATAGGTTGTGCCGTCCACGCGAAGCAGACCGAGGATAGGCTTCTCGTCGTTTGTCCAGTGGCGTGTCGTGCCGTCAGTGAGCTTGTCGTAGGGACTCCAGATGGAGAAGTAAGGGTCGTTGACAATCAGAGGTACAGAGGGCAGCCTAAGGTCGGTTGCCTTGTAAGGTTTGAAGAACTCGGCTGTCTGGGCGCAAGCTGTGGCAGCTACTGCCAAGAGCGCTGAGAGGAATAGTTTTCTCATAAAAAGTTTGATGTTATTTGGGGTGATACATTATCTCATTGGGGGGAATGCGCTGATTCTCAACCTTGCAGTTCCCATGGGAATGAGGGTGATGTCTTCGCTCTTGCCACGAGGTGCGTCGATATCAGGCAGTATTTGGCAGAGGCCGGTGGCGTCTTGTCCCCAGCCCTCCACGAGTGCTCCCTTTGCTTTTACTGTGAGGGGCGTGCCTTCGTGACTCCATGGATAATTGTTCTCGGGCCATGCCTTGAATTCGACCTTCATGCCGTCGAGGTTACCAGAGAGGGCATAGTTCCAAGGCGAATCAGCATAAATCTCGTAGGTCGGCCACTTGCCTGGGTCGGCAGTTGCCTGCCAATGACTATCTCCGATGGCAGTCTTGCGGCTGTCCTTCTCCTCGTAGCGTTCCTTTATCTTCAGGCTCATCGTCAATGGGCCATAGTTCACGGAGATGCTGTTCTTGTTGAGCGTCCAGACGCGTTTTGTGAGACGCATGGGGAAGAAGAGTTTCACTTCGTCGCCGTTTGCCCACTCGCGGTTGATGCGAAGCAGGCCGCTATTGACCTTGCAATCAACCGTCTTGCCATTCACGGCAACATGTGCCCCCTCTGTCCAAGTAGGTATGCGGAAGTAGAGAGGGAAGGTCACTGTGGTTTTCTTCTTGAGTCCGGAGACGGTTACCTTGATGTCTTCGCTGAACGGATAGTTCGTCTGTTCGTCGAGCACAACTTCTTGTCCGTCGGCAACCTTGAGTTTGGCTGTGCAATCGCCATAGATGAGGAGGGCAGCTCCGCCGTCGGCACTAGCCAGCACCAAGTTTTCGGCATAATAGGGCCAACCCATCGAGTGGTTATGCTGGCAGCAGCGGCTACTGAAGGGGTTCATGCAGAAGAATGGGCCACCATTGTCAACGCCCGGACTATGGTTGTTGGAGTCGGCCTGGACCTGATTCGGGCAGGTCAAGTAGCGCAGAGCCCTCAGATCTTCTGTCATGGATGCTGGGTAGTCGTTGAAGGCAACGTCTTCGAGGTTCTCCATCCAAAGCAGGTCGCCTGTTTGTCTCATAAGTATCTCGTCGCTCAGCATCTGCTCCACGAAGCCACAGGTCTCTGTGCCTTGTCGCGGGTCAATGTAGCCGTGCCGGCAGTTCTCATCACTTCCGAACATACCTCCGGGCACCTGACCATAAATGCGACGAATCAGCCAGAAGTCGTTATAAGTGGCCTTCAAAGCCTTTGGGTCGCCAGAGACAAGATACCATTCAGCAGGTTCACGGAAGCATTCTGCCACATTGACATTGTGCCAGTTGGGCAGACCGCTTTCCTGCATCCAGTTAGCTGTGCAGCGATGAATCTTCTTGCAGAGTTCGAGCAGGAACTCTTCGCCAGTCCTGTTGTAGAGCCAGATGACAGAGAGCAGGTTGTCGCCGCCTCGGCTGTTCTCCCAGTAGTCACGCAGGAATTTATCGTCGGGGTAGGCGAGTTGCCACTTATAATAGGCTGTGAGGATGGGGATGATGCGCTCGTCACCACACCATTCATAGTAGTCCTGAAGGATCTGGAGTGCCAGCATGTTTGCCCAAAGCTCCCTGCGGCCCTTGTTCTCGTTGACGGGACCAAGGAAACCATCAGCTTGGCTGCTTCTCAAGATGCCCTCTATCCAGAACTTCGTCTCTTCTATCATCGCCTTGTCATTCAGGATGTAAGCAAGGTTGGCATAGCCGCGGAGCCAGTATGGAACTTCCTCCCAGCCATGACTGCCGCCGGGTTCGAGCCATGCATTGCCCTTCTTGTCGAGCCAGTCGCTAATTTCTCCGAGCTGACCGCTCAGTCCGTTCTTCTGCCTGACGAGCATCTCGCCCACCCATCCACGGGGAACGACGGCTGCGGGAGCCAGTTTGATAAAAGGATTGGCAGGCAGCGGAGCTCGGTTGTTGACGTAGAGGGTAGAAGTCGCCTTGATCTCGTCGGGCTTTACCATACGTGATTCTTGTGCCGAGAGCGGCAATTGGAGCAACATGGCTGCCAGAAAGAGGGCATTTTTAGCATTCATCGTGTTAATATATTATATTTCGCGTGTAAAGGTACGACTTTTTTTACAAAGACGCAAATACAGAGGGTATTTTGTTTGCGAAATAGCTTGCGAATAAACGTGACGTGTTAAGTCCGTTAACGTCACGTGTGATAATGCCCAACGTCACGTGTGTAATTTGCAAACGTCACGTGTGTCGTTTGCAATCATCACGTGTGTCGTTTGCCATCGACACTGCCCATGTTTTGTGAGAAAGCAAGGCGAGCTCAACAAAACTGCTGAGCTCGCCCGATAATAGGATTGGTAAGATGGTGTCTTACTTCTTGATAACCTTCTTGCCGCCAACAATGTTCACACCCTTCTGAGTCTTGCTCAGACGCTGGCCAAGCATGTTGTAGATGCCCTTGCTGGCCTTCGTGCCCTTGTTGATCTCGTCGGAAACGATGCCGTTGATTGCATCGGGATCCTCGACGTTGGTGCCGTAGTACTTCAGACGCCAGTTGTCCATTACGATCCAGTCGCCGCCGAGTCTCTCCTCGGAGTATTGCTTGTCAATACCGATGGCTACGTGGCCGGGATCATCTTCAGAGATGGTGAAAGGAAGTTTGTTCCAATAGAGGCCATACTGGAAGTATTCGTTAGCAGCCTGTTCGCAAGCAGACATGGGCTGATTGCTATATGTGCCAGGCACGCTCATACCACCATAAGTGAAGCCGATGCCAGGAACCTTGTTAGCCTCGATGTGGATAGGCATGAGAGGCATTGTCTCGCACAAAGTGGAGATGTTGTCATAATAGTCTTCACTACCAGTATATGCGAAGATGAGGGCACGCTGTGAGATCTCCTCGCCAGCGATTACCTTCTCGAGGTGCTTCTGCTCGATGCCGTCGCGATAGTAACCTTGAACTTCGAGCACGTATGTGCCTGCGGGCAGTGCTTCTGCTTCCTCATTGGGCCAAAGTTCCTGACTGTTGTTGAACTCTTCTGAATTGTATGATTCAAGTACGAAGTTCTGGTGATTGCCACCACGTCCCCAAACACTACCGTTGGTAAACATCCAGTCGTCAATGCTGAGACGCTGGTCGTAACCTGGGTTCTGGATGAGGAAGGAGAGGTCAACAGGATTGGTCTCGCTTGCAGTTGCAATGAGGCCGAGCATCTCTTCGCGAGTGATAAACATCCATTGGTTGGTCTCCAACTCGGGAGTCTTATTGTCGGTATCAACTACATAGTGAGAGGGAGTGTAAGCATTGTCGCCATTGCGCAGGCCGAGATACTTCTTGCCACCAGGGATAATGGTTTCGTTGCCTTCCTCGTCGACAACAGTTTGAGAATCGAAGGTCTTTCCGTATTGAGCAATGTTATAGACGTTGGGTTTGCCTTCGACGGGGATGAATTCCCAGAGGTTTTCGCCAGCCTCTCTGTTACCCATGCCGACGTCAACATAACCATTCCAGCCCAAGAAGTCCATTTCGCCAAGGTTGCCGTTTGGACGGTAGGTCTCGATGTAGAATGCACCTTCGATAGGTTCTGTAACAGGATTTCCGTCTTCGTCATAGGTGACATCGCCTGTCTCCGGATCAATTACATCCTTCGTAGGCTGAACGATCATCATCGGGTTGGAAACGTATTCGAGAACCTGATGTGCTCCCCAGTCCTCGCCGCCGCCGAGGAAGTTCTTCGCGCCTACATTATATATATAGTATCTTGGCAGATCGGGGTCGTCAAGTTCGGTTATGCCCAGATCATCCATCGAAGCAGCCCGAGGCACGGTGCCCTTGTAGTTCTCGGTGTGGCGCTCCATAGCGGTAGCCTTGCGGGCATTGCGAAGATTGTTGAGAACGCCTGACCATTGGCTGGGAGCAGAGCAAGTGTCGAGAGCAACAACTGCATCCTCGAGAGCAGTACCCCAATAACCCTTGTCTTCCATCAAACGGCAGATGTCGTAAGTGGCTTTCAGAGTCTTGACATCGGCACTATAGCGGAAGATGGCATTGATGGCAGCCCTTAATTCCTTCGAGTAGTTTTGGATTTCTGCAGCGTCGGTCTTGTTCTCGTTGTAGTATTGTTTTGCTTCTGCAACAAGATCAGCCACATCTTTCTTCATCCTATTGGTCAACAAGGTGTCGGTTTCTGCATAAGCGAGGGCGTCATCGAACTTCTGCTTAGCTTCTTCAGGATTAACTTCACTAACATTGATGCCGCAGTCATAGAAGTAACCACCCCAGTTCTGCTGGATGTATGTGGCTATGACATTCTTGCCAACATTGAGATACCTGGCAGGGATGTGAACCTGTACAGGGCTCTTGCCGTTGGTCCAACCAACATTCTTCTGCAGAAGGTGACCATTGACGTATGTCTCGTAAACGTCATCGTGGCAAACGTTCAACTCGTAAGACAGACGTTCGTTGATCTTCTCGAGTTCGAAGTTACGACGAATCCAGTAGTTAGAACTGTATCCAGTTGATTCCAGAATACCACTCGGCCAGATGCTTTGCTGCTCATCCATGTAACCGGCACTACCTGTAGGCATCATCTGGTCGTCCCACATAGAGTCGTCGAAGTCAGCCTGTGTCCAAGCCAATGTCTCAACACGACCTTCTATCTCAGGAGCGTCAACTGTTTCATAGATAATCTCCATGTCGGCATACTCTCTTTCCTCTTCGGTTGCCTCTCTCTTGATTTCATTGCCTTCTTCATCGAATTCATACATCCAGTACTTAACGACAGTCTTGCCAAAGTCGATGTAGTTGAAGTAGTGTGTGCCAACCCAAAGTTCTGTGTCTACTTCAGGATCGGTCAGGTCAAGAAGTGAGATGTCCGAGATGGAAACGGTTGCTGAATCCTGTCCACCACCGAAGTCAAAAGCAAGTTTGAAGTTGTTGACATCCAAACCATCAAAGAAGATGTCGACAAGTGTTCCTTCGTAGTCTTCCTCGTCTTCCAAGGGAGCAGCTATTGTCGTTTCTTCGTAAGCAAGTTCGATTTCGTCAGAATCGTTGTCGCCAAGTTGTACAATGACAGCACTGAAGTCCTTGTCGGCTTTCAGCCTTGCCTTGAAGTTGTAATAGTGACCTTCTTCAATCTTGATAGGTGTCTTGAATTGGAGTTGTTCCATCCAAGGCTCGTCCTCGCTGGAACCTTCCAGAGTGAAGGTGTACACATCGCCAGGCTGAGCTTCATAGAGTGCAGACCAGGGGTGCTTGGGGTTGTTGCTGGGGGATTGGCCGTCATTGTTATAACCGCCAGTATTATTGAAGAGCACTTTGCCTTCCCAAGGAGTAGTGTAACCCATGTCGATACCGCCTTCTCTCTTAGTGTAGAGACCGCAGTCGGCAAAGGCACCGCCCCAGTTCTGGTGAACGTGGAATGCAATCACATTCTCTTCGCCGCCAAGTTTGATGAGCGCCTTCTGCTCGTCAGTCAGCAGGATGTATTCATCATTGTTCCAGCCGTTAGCATAGTGGACATTGCCCTCGTCGTCAATCCATTCGCCTTCGTAACCTGTGCGCTCGTAGACCAGCTCGCCGTTGATGTAGTATTCTGCGGGAGCATTGTCGTGACCGCAAGCCAGATAAACAGAACCGGCAAGCAATTCATTGGGGTCAAGTTTGAAAGTACGGCGTACATAGATGTCTGCCATGATGCTGCTGCCTGTCCATTGATAAGAGGGACGTCCGTTGTACGTTGCATCGCTGCTGTAGGGAGCATATTTCTCTTCCCAAAGGATTTGAATTCCGTTTCCATCTTCGTCAAACACATCGTCACTCACGTCGTTTTCTTTTGGAGACATGTCGAAACCGGGTTCGAACCATTCCCTGCCTTCTTCATCGTCGCACGGGAAACCACAGATATGGTTGTAGTTCGCATTACGTTCGTTCCATTCTCCATAGTCCGTCTGGGAATTGTATACCCATGTCCAGGCTTTCCATTCAATGTCTCCGTCCCAACGTGAAGAAGGTAACAAGATGACATTGGCGCCGACCGCAACTAGACCGTCGCCTGCGCTGGCCATCAGAGAGAATAGCGCAGCTGCACAAAGAAGTAATGTTTTCTTCATTTCGTCTATAGTTTAGTTAATACAAATTTGATATTTCTGCGTACAAAGATAGTAATTTTATGTTTACGTTCAAAACAAAATCGTACAAAAGTTTGCTTTATATGACATTATTTTGTAACTTTGCGCATAAATAATAACAAAAAAAGGATGAATTTCATATCACTTGGCTCTGGTAGTAGTGGCAATTGCTATCTTTTGCAGTCGGGAGAGACGTCCATTCTTCTAGATGCAGGCATATCTGCTCGTAGTGTGAAGAAAGTCTTCAAGGACTACGACATGAGCCTGGAGGAAGATGTTGGAGCTGTTTTCATCACGCATGATCATGCCGACCATATCAAGGCTGTGGGAGACATCGCCAAAGACTACGGAAAGACTATTTATGCCACAAGACTTGTGCACGAGGGCATCGCATGCAATCGTTGCCTGAAGACAAATGTTCCTGCCGACCGTGTTGCTTTCCTCGAAAAGGGTAAGACGGTGGAGATAGGGAACTTTCGTATAACGCCTTTCGATGTGCCGCACGACAGTCGCGACTGTGTGGGCTATGTCGTTGAGGCCGATGGTGTGCGCTTCTGCCTCATTACAGATGTCGGTCATGTAACGGATACCATTCGGGAACAGGTCGGGTTGGCCAATTACTTGGTGCTCGAGTCGAATCACGACGTCAACATGCTTCTCATGGGCAAGTACTCGGCTTTCCTCAAGGAACGCATCAGTGGTGAGAACGGCCACCTGAGTAATGAACAGGCAGCTTACCTTCTTGCCGAGTATGCGACTCCGCAACTTCGTCATGTTTGGCTTTGCCATTTGAGCGAGGAAAATAACCATCCTGTGCTTGCACGCAAAACTGTTGAGGCAGTTCTTCGCCAGCATGGAATCATTCCTGGCGTGGACTTTGAACTCGACATATTGAAAAGGAAGTCTCCTTCCAAGATGTATTCTCTTACATAAAAACGAAAAAAAACGTCAAAACATTTGGCAGATTAAAGAAAAGTTCATACCTTTGCACCCGCAAACAAGAAAAGTGATGCGTCCTTAGCTCAGTTGGTAGAGCAATTGACTCTTAATCAATGGGTCCAGGGTTCGAGC
>JAGCFN010000188.1 GCA_017650085.1 Bacteroidaceae bacterium
ACTGAAAATGAGTGTTTTACAAATAGATAGTATTAGATATTACTAGTTGCTTATACCCGTTTAGATACAATCAGAGAAAGCACCGTTTCCTATAGTCGTCATGCTGTTGGGAATCATGATAGAGGTCAGGCTGCTACATCCGTCGAAAGCATTGTAGCCTATTCTCGTCACGCTGTTGGGGATGGTTACGGAGGTTAAGCCACTACAATCGTAGAAAGCACCATTCCCAATGGAAGTAACTCCAGATTCTATTATGACATTTTGAATATTACTCCTATAGCCATACCAAGGTGTAGCAAAATACCAAATATCATTATAAGTTTCAGATTTATATTTAGAGGATGAATAATCTGGCATTTCTCGGCGCAGTTCAATTCTTCCGTGGATGCCCCCCTGTGACAACTATCCGAATATAGTACACAGACGATACATGAAGAAGGGAATGTCAGCCAGGCCATGCACTTGCGCCCTGAATCCTTTGATTTTCGAATTAAGTGATTCTGCGGAAGCGTTTGAATGCCTTTCATTGAAGTAATTGAGTACCTCTTCCTCTTTAGCCTTGATGCAGTCCCTTGCCGACTTGATTTCCCTGATGGTGCAAGCGTTGACTTTCTCATACCAATTGTGCAGATAGCCTCTTGCCGCCTCCCTTGTGATTTTTTTGTTTCGGAACATTGCCCGTATGGTGCAGGTCAGCGAATATGCCTCCCTGAGTTTGGGGTACAGTTCAAAGAGCAGATGTGCTCTCTCTTTCTGGTGCTTTCCCCATTTCTCGCCTGATTTGGCCAGCACGTAGCGGCCTCTGGTGAGCAGTTCGACCAATGTGTCGCCGTTGTTGAGAAGCGTGGGACGGAACTTCTTCTTCCCGATGCGCTTGCGTCCGCGCTTCTTGCCCTTCGGTTTCTTCTTTCCGCCCTTCTTCACGGCGTACTTCGCCCTGCCGTATGCACGTTTCTTGGCCTTGGCATCTTCGCTCTTCTTCCATGCGGCCTCTTCTTTCTTCGTTGCTGTGACGGCCAGACGCTTGAAGCGCAGGCGCATCTCATCGAGGGCCTCGCATAGCCGCTGTACGATGTGGAAGCAGTCGATGACGATGGTGGCATTGGGGAAGCACTCGCGCACGATGGCGTACATGGAGTCGCTGAAGTCCATCGTCACCTCCTTGACCTTCTCACGCTCCGCAAGTGGAATCATCTTCAGTATCCTGGACACGACCTCAGACTTGGTACCCTTCACGACGGATATGATGGTACCTTTGCCGCCATGTCCGGCCTTGTTGGAGAATATCGTGTAGACTTCGTCGCCTATCGTTGTTTCGTCTATCGAGTCGTACTCGCCGAGATTCTTCGCCAGCAGCACCCAGTCGGCGGCATGTCCCTTCTGATTCCATTGCTCGAAATCACTCAGGCTCAGTTTGTAATTGCGCTCAAGCGTACTGCCCTTGATATGAAAAAAACGGGCTACCGAGGAGCAGGTGACAGGAAAGCTATCCAGGATAGTCTTTAAAAAAAACACCAAACTCTACGGACAGTCGGGTCCCCTCTGCAGCAAGCGGGTAATTGCACAGGATGATGTTGTGACCGTCGGCATCTTTATAGCGGCGACGGCGTACATGCAAGACCATCTTGCGGCTGCGGGCAAGATAGTCGTGGATGACGCTTTCCTCAGTAAAGCCATTAGACACAAGGCCCAGGTCTTCGCCCTGACGGTTGTCACGCTCGTCAAGGTAGATATGTAGAACCTTGGGGTAAAGTACGTCCAGCTCATGGGCTGGCTTGTCATTGTCGATCTCTTCCATA
>JAGCFN010000021.1 GCA_017650085.1 Bacteroidaceae bacterium
ACATAATTATTTTATTAGGAATATGTTTGGATATTTCACGAAAAAGACGTACCTTGACTTCGTCGAGCAACTATTTCGCTCGGAAGTGAAAATAAAAGCGTTTTTATTTGCATTTCTCTCGCTTTTCCCGTACCTTTGTATCAAAATAACGCAAAAAAACACTACCGACATGAATCGTATGAAAATTCTTTGTACCATTGCCTTTATGACGCTTGGTCTGGCTGCAAATGCGCAGTCGGACGAGCAGGCTGTCACCTATCCGCAGCTGTTCTTCGGTGCCCAGGCCGGCACTCAGGTGACCTTCACGAACTACAACAACTGGGAGCTGTTCACGCCTTCAGCCAGCTTCAGCTTCGGTTCGTTCTTCACGCCTGTCATTGGCGCACGTCTGCACTTCAACGGTGCATGGAACAAGGGCGGCCACCTCGACAACGAGGAGGACTTCAGGTACAAGTACAAGTACTTCACGTCCGACATCGACATGATGGTCAACCTGGTGACGCTCATCGGCAAGAAGAGTTACTATCCGGTGAATGTCTATCTGATAGGCGGTGTGGGCCTGAACTATGCTTGGGACAATGACGAGGCCTATGCTCACAAGGACAAGCTCATGCTGGCATACAACGATGGCCGTTTCAGCCACAACGCACGCATCGGAGCACAGGTGTCATGCGACATCTCGAAGCACGTCAGCATCAATGTCGAGCTGGATGCCAACACGCTGAAGGACCGCTTCAACAGCAAGTTCCACGACAAGGGCGACTGGCAAATGGTTGGCCAGCTGGGTGTAACCTACAAGTTTGCGGCAAAGCGGTCGAAGAAAACGCCGAAGGCCCTGAAGCAGGAGGCTGCAGAGGTTTGGGAGACCAGGCAGGACACCATCTGGTACGATGATGTCGTGGAGACACCAAAGGAAGCGAACGGCTCCAACACTTGGACCGTCTTCTATGACATTCGCGAGAGTGACTTCAAGGCCGACGAACAGTTGGCGGGAATCGGCGCTTTCCTGAAGGACTACCACGACTGCAAGGTCGACGTCAAGTCTTATGCCGATGTGGAGACGGGCAATCCCCAGCTCAACCTGGAACTCTCGAAACAACGCATGGAAAAGGCTGTGAAGGCTCTGACGGATGCCGGAGTGCCAGCCTCGGCCATCACCTCGAACTACTATGGCGACACCGTCCAACCCTTTGCCGAGAACGAGAAGAACCGCGTCACCATCATTGTCGCGACTGGTCTGAAGGGCTCAAAGGACAAGAAGATGGTGAAGAAATTCAAGACAAAGGAAGTGCGCTACAGAGTCAGATAAAACGCTCGCCAGACAAACCACAAGGTCGTGATTCCCAACAGATTCATACTCGTTTGTGCTTTTGCATGCAGTCTGGTCCAGGCACAAGAGCAGAAGCCGGGCTACACCCTTCCGGAGGGTAAGGAGATCTACATCCCGAAAGACCTGCGCGACAACGACTTCACGAGCAAGGAGTCGAACTGGAGCTACTACCGCATGGCTTGCACGCCCAACGTGGTCTGCTTCTGGGAGAAAGGCTTCGGCGATGACCTGAGCAAAGCCCCAGATCTGGACGGGCATCCGATGACTGTCGACCTGGACAACCTGCTGAGCCGCGTGGAATACTTCTACAATGTCTATCGCGACATGATGGGCTTCCTTCGTCGCGGCAGCAAAGCCGAGAAGTACCGCATGATGGTGATGCTGAAATATTCGCTCGAAGGGACGGCCTACGGAGGTTGCTACGACGATGTCATAGGAGCCCTGTGGATTGCTCCGAACCGGGTGCAGGACAAGACGCTCAACTGTATCGCGCACGAGCTGGGACACTCGTTCCAGATCCAGATTTCCTGCGACGGACAGTCACAAGGCATGGGTGGCGGCATCTTCGAAACCAGCGCCCAATGGATGCTCTGGCAGGTCAACCCGCGATGGACAACCGACGAGAAATACCATTGGGATGCCTACAAGAAAGACATTCACCTGCGTCTCTTCCACCACCAGAACATGTATCATGCACCCTTCGTGCTCGAGTACTGGGGCTTCCTGCACGGCCTCACCTATATGGCCGACATGTTCCGAGGCGGGAAGCGGGGAGAGGACTTCGTGCAGACCTACATGCGCATGTACAAAGTCGGCGTGGAGCAGATGGGCGACGAACTGCTCGACTGTTACAGCCGTCTCATCACTTTCGACTTTCCAGACAAGCACAAGGAAAGTGCACGCTACGCTTGCGAACTGAATAGCGAGTTGGCCGACACACTTGGCGGATGGAAGAAACCCGTCAAAGTGCCTGAGACATACGGCTTTAACGTAGATGAGATTCCTGTACCCCAACAGGGGAAGAGCGTCAAGGTCCGCTTCCAAGGACTCCCGGACGAGGAAAATATCGGCTATCGCTACAGGCTGGTGGCCATCGACCAGGAAGGCAAACCCACCTATCTGGCTGTCAATTCGGCCCAAAAGAAAACGCTCTCCTACACCAATACGGGCAATACCAGGAAACTGTATCTTGTCGTCGTGGGTTGTCCCACAAAAGAGTATGATGCCAGGAGGGCTGCAACCTACCCCTACATCATCAAGTTCTGAAGCGACTGGGTTACTCGTCAGGCTGCTGCCCGTCGTGAGCTTTCCACATGCACTCCGTAATCTTCATGTCCGTGAAAACGGCTGTGAAGGACGATTCCTCGGGCGAACAGGCATAGATACCAAAGCTGATTTCATCGGCTCCAGCATACATGTGGCAAATGCGCATCTGGCTGAAATCCGTCCCATTGGTGGAACATTCGATGCAGTAGTCGTCTTCTCTGCGCGAGAAACGATACCACATCGTCTTCACCTCAGCAGAAATGGCTGTGGTTGCCCAGTCTGAATAGCCATTATTGGTCGCCACGCTGCCCAGATGCTGGAACTCCTCGTTCTCGAATTCCACGGAACCCTTCAGCCAATTCTCGCTGTCGAGGTACATCACAATGCCGCATTGGTCGAAGCGTTGGTGGCTCTGCGTGAAATCTGTCTTAACCACGAAACTGAAGAACTTCTGGCGCGTTTTCATCTGCAGGACGGGAGCATTATCGTTCTGGAAGTGGTAGTAGGTGCGCTGCCAGAGGTCCGTGTGGGGTGCAGTCGTGACGAGAACGGTATCGCCCTTGACCTCATATCCGGCTGGTTCCCGTGTCCATTGAAGATTTGCAAGGTCTATTTTCCCTCCGTCGGCAAGTGCTGCAGAGACATCATCTGCGAAGGTTTCTTCTGTTTCCTGAGTATTCTGCTGAGTGCAGGCAGCCAACGCAAGGGCCAGGCCAAATAGTGTGAATAGATTTTTAAGCATGATTCTGTTTGTTTTGTCAATTTCGACGCAAAGATACGAAAAACAAATCAGATTCCGACACATTCTCCGCGAAAAATTCTCTCACTTCATCTTTTTATTGCAAACACTCCAAGTGTGCCGTTTCGCCTTTATAAATAAGAAAAGAGGACTCCCTGACGGAACCCTCTTGCCGCTTGGTTTGAGCCACTACGGGGACTCGAACCCCGGACCCACGCATTACGAATGCGTTGCTCTACCAACTGAGCCATAGTGGCGAAACGCGGGTGCAAAGGTAAGAAAAAAAGTGAAAAATTATTTGCTTTCTACGAGAAAATGTGTAATTTTGCACTTGAATAAGCATAAACGAAAATGAACAAGAAGTTTCTGTGGCTCGTTGCAGGGCTGGCTATCATTGTGGCTGGGGCCGCATTTTTCACATATAGTTTGATTTCGGCTAAGGCTCCGAACAGCAAGGAAGGACCAGGAAGGCTGATATTCATCGACCGGGACGATACGATGGACAGTGTCAAGGTGAAGTCCGAACTTGGCTGGAGATGGGACTTATACAACAAGGTCTTCAGTTTCCGTCCACGAACAGGTCGCTATCATGTTGAGCCCGGCACCACTTGTCTGCAGTTGTTCCGTCTGCTCAGGAACGGTGCTCAGGAGCCCATGAACCTTGTCATCCCCTCTGCCAGAACGATGGAGAAGCTGGCTTCCGTGCTTTCCCAGAGTCTGATGGTTGATTCCGCAGAGATTGCCCAAGCCCTGACCGACAGCTCCTACTGCAACACGCACGGCTACACGACTGCCACCATCCCAGCTCTCTTCATTCCAAACACTTACGAAGTCTATTGGGACATTTCCGTCGACAAGTTGGTTGAGCGTATGGAAAGCGAGAACAATCGCTTCTGGACGGCCGAGAGGAAGTCGAAAGCAGAGGCTTGCGGTATGACTCGTGAAGAGGTGGCGACATTGGCGAGTATCGTAGACGAAGAGACTGCGAACAATGCCGAAAAGCCGATGATAGCTGGGCTCTACATCAACCGGCTGCGTTTGGGAATGCCCTTGCAAGCCGACCCGACCGTGAAGTATGCGGTTGGGGACTTCACGCTCCGTCGCATCCTGAACAAGCATCTGCTCGTAGAGAGTCCCTACAACACATATCGCGTCACAGGATTGCCGCCAGGACCCATCCGCATTCCCAGTATAGCCGGTCTGGATGCCGTGCTGAACCACACAGAGCACTCCTATCTGTATATGTGTGCGAAAGAGGACTTCTCGGGCACTCACAACTTTGCAAAAAACCTCTCGGAACACTACCAGAACGCCCGTCGCTACGTAAGGGCACTCAACGAACGGGGGATACGCTAAAACGTGACACTATACATTCGCGAACGTAACACTATACATTTGCAAACGTAACACTATACAATCGCGAACGTAACACTATATGATTGCGAACGACACTGGGGTCATTCGGAATCAAGCCCTTTCAGAACGTTCGACCAACACTTGCAAACGTTCGTTCAAAGCCTTTGCATTCAGCAGTTTCGAGATGGGAAGATGCATCCTGTAGCGCCAATAGTTCTTCGGATTGGCAGGCACATTTATGCGTTCCTCCTCGAGGTTGGGGTTCCTCAGGTCCTCGTCTATCGAGAGCCAATCCTGCAGGCTGATGAGACAAAGCATGGAGGGGGAATTGAGGTGGTGCGCGATAATCTCCTCGCAGAGCCAGCCAGACGGGTCTTTCGGCGCGCTTCCATCGTGCTCCAACACATTATTGTAATACGACTGGGTGCGCTCCGGATTCTCCTTCCACCATAGTCTGAGGGTCGGCATATCGTGCGTGAAGATGGTGTCCACGCTTCGATACGGGTTCTCGTGGAGTTGTGCGAAAGGCACGCCATAAGTCTTCGGCATGGCTTGAATCTCGAGGCTGAGAATGCCGAGCCGCTTCATGACCGGTCCCACACAAGCCGGCACCATTCCGAGGTCCTCACCACAAACCAGCATATTGCTCGCTTCGATGAGTGCAGGCAACTTCTTCATGGCCTGAGAAGCCCAGAAATCATTGTGTCTGCGGAAGAAGAAATCCTCGTACAGACGGATGAATGCGTCCTGTTCATACTTGGGAAGCCGACACCAGGCATCCTCTCCGATGACGCTTATTCTCGGGTGATAGAGGTTGGGCTGCTTGGCATCTTCCACGAACAGATCTTCGTAGAAAGGCAGTCCGTAAGACTCAATCTCGCCAATACTCATGGGAAGTGCAGGCGAGAACTGTCCCAGCAGGGCATCCGGACTGTTCTTGGGAATCGACCAAATGCGGAAGAAACCGAGAATGTGGTCAATCCGGTAGGCACTGAAATACTGCGCCATTCCACCAAGCCTCTGCTTCCACCAGAGATAGCCGTCAGTCGCCATCCGTTCCCAATCGTACGTGGGGAAGCCCAATTCTGGCCAGTTCGCGAGAAATCATCTGGTGGAGCTCCTGCCACCATATCCATATTGAAGAGGTGCGGCTCGTGCCAAGCCTCCACGCTACAAGGACTGATGCCAATCGGAAGGTCCCCCTTCAGGAAGACTCTTCTGGCACGGGCATACTCGGCTGCTTCCGAAAGTTGCAGATGAAGGAGGTATTGTACGAAAGCATAGTAGCCAACCTCTTCGGAATGGCTGTCAATGTACTTCGTCACGGCACTCCGGTTGTAGCTGGAAAGCTTCTTCCACTTCGCGAACTGGGGTGTTCCATAAGTGTCCCTCAAATGGCAGAAAACACAATACGGCTGCAACCACTCAGCATTCTCATCTGCGAAAACGCGATAGTTGGCACTTTGACGGACACCCTCACCTTGCTCTTCATAGAGGAGATGCAAGTACGACTCCTTCAACTTGATGACCTCCACATAGTCGAGAGCCTGCAGATCATTCAGCTTTTGCCACTTCTTCTGGAACGAAGCAAGTTTCTTCTTGTCCGAAAGCGGCATTTGCCGGAGGTCCGCATAAATGGGGTGAAGAGCATGGACACTGATTGCATTGTAGGGATAACTGTCGGTCGAAGAGCGGTCTTGCGTAGTGTCGCAGATCGGCAAAAGCTGGATGGCGTGCATTCCTGCCATAGCTGTCCAATCCGCCATCTCTTTGAGGTCGCCGAAGTCCCCTACCCCTTGACTGCCTTCCGACCTGAGAGAGAACAGAGGAACCACAAGTCCTGCAACCTTCCAACGGGGAGCATCAAGCCGGATCTCGCCATCAGAAAGGGCAACAACCCATCGTCCGCCAGCCAAGGACAATTGATCCGCTGAAGGACTTAACCTGTTCGGACCTTCCTCCCAAAACACCGAATAGTCCTTCCTTACCTTAATATATTTATATTGGAAGGGCAAACGAAGACCGTCGCCACTTATGGAGAGGAGCCATTCTCCATAATCGGACTGAATCATCGGCAAAGCACGTTCCACATCCCAATTCCCCAAAGCAGGCTGGTCGCCTATGAGTGCTATCTTCTCTCCCTGCTCGAGCCAAGGAGCTTGAATGCGGAAAAGGAACGTCCGAGGGAAAAGCGCCACCGAAGCAGAAGGCATCCTGCCCAGTCCATTCGCAACCTTGAAGGCATCCGTATAACAATAAGACGCCTCAGGAACATCACGCCAATGGTCGACGAAGAAGTATGTGCGGGCATCATCGGCAGGGAAAAGTCGAGGCACAACATCCCATTCGCGACGGGAAACAGCCGTTTCCTGCGTAATTATATATGTGTATCGGAACTGCCTTCCACGTGCCCGAAGAGTGCACAAGCCCTTCCAAATCAGGCCGTCTTCCGTCTCGAGAAGGATTCGTTGCCAATGTGTCTTGCCCTCTGCAGAAAGGAAGCAAAGTTCCACCTCAACGCTCTGTCCCCACTCAGTCCGGTATTCTATCGAGAAATGTAACGTCATAAGCGCATTTTCTATCGTTTTCCTTAACAAAATTAGCAAGAAATAAAGAAAAAGCCAAGAAGAGAGAAAGAAAATTGTTAAAAAGCTTGCATAATAAGACAAGAATACCTAAATTTGCGATATCATTGAAGTCCGAAATGGTTCTACAGCGGTTAGGACACAGACATCATACGGGCGTACTGGTTAGATCGGGATACTCATCAATTTACATTTTATTACCGAGAAATGTTTCGTCTGTCAATGGCGTGCCATCCCATTGTGGTTAGATGGATTACAAAGGCAGCGAACCCTCAAAACCTGTTTTTCGGAGTTTCATCACATCACCAGTGCGCCCTTTTATTTTCCTTGCAAAACGCGCTCCACATCGGCAACCTCGTCGGTCAGACAGAGGATGAGATTCTTGTATCTACCCTTGTCAACAAGTGTCATAATCAAGGGCCAGACTGGCACATCTTCTGTCCAAAACTGCTTGCCCATAAAGATCATCGGTGATGCGTAACCGAATGTGAGGTAATGGTTCTGCACGGCTTCCTGGAAGATTTCCTGCAGAGTGCCGGCTGAGCCGGGTGTGTAGATGATTCCTCCCTTTGAGATTGTGAGGATTCCATCCTCGCGAATACTGTTGTCGAAGTACTTTGCAATGTGTGTGGCAAGAGGTGTGGAAGGCTCATGTCCGTAAAGCCAAGTGGGAACGCCAAGACTCTCGTAACCAAGATTGGGGAAGCGATTGTGCACTTCCCAAGCAGTTGAGAGCCAAAGTCTGTCTGTATAATGAGGGGCAACACTCATGATGGAGAGGGCTTCCTGCAGTTCCTCTTCGCTTCTGCCAGCCATCCAAGCCCCCAAATGTGTTGCCTCCATCGCTCCAGGACCACCTCCTGTAATCATCAGGAAACCCTGTTCGGCAAGTCTTTTGCTCATTCGAACGACCTGAACATATGCTTCGTCGAGCCTCGAGAGACTGTGTCCTCCCATCACTCCGACCAGTTTATGTTCGTCGAAATGCGAGAGAAAATCCTGCAGACAATCGCTTATAGAGTGGTCGTGAAGCGTTCGCGCCAACGTTTCCTTAATGTCTGTCGCGTACTTTCCCTTCTTCAAGTAATGCCGATAGACACGCCCATCATAGCATTTCTCGTAGCTGTCAGGGTTTTCAGGATTGAAGCCGTCGTAGAGTTCTTCTGGCGAATAGAGGTGATTTGGAAAGCCGAATTCCTCACCCATATTTGGTAGGAAGAGACAATCCCTTGACTGACGCTTGAGTCCCATCGGCAAACGACAACTCAGGAAAAGGCATTCGCGATAGATATGAGCGAGAGCCTGCTCTAGAACTGTCGTGAAATCAACGCATTGGAAGGCAACCCTTCGCAGCTCCTCTTCTGGCTGGGCAAGCAATTCCGCCAGCTCGCGTTCGTTCTTTATCTGTTGGTATCTGTCTCGCATCAATAGTTCTTTTTGAATTGTCGGTCAATGTTGCGACGGTCTTCTTTCTCCTTGAGTGTCTCGCGCTTGTCGTATTCTTTCTTGCCTCGGGCAATGTGGATGTCGAGTTTGGCTAGTCCTTTCTCGTCGATGAACAGGAGAGTCGGCACAATGCTGAAGCCTGGAGACTTGACTGTCTGCTGCATCTTGCGAATCTCTTTGCGGTTGAGCAGGAGCTTACGGTCGCGTCGTTCCATATGGTTGTTGTAGGAACCTTGCTCGTATTGCGCGATATACATGTTCTTGACCCACACTTCACCTCCTATCACATAGCAGTAAGTGTCCACCAGACTCGCTTTGCCCTTGCGGATGCTCTTAATCTCCGTGCCAGTCAGAACGATTCCTGCCGTGTATTTATCCATGAGCAGATAGTCGAACTCGGCTCGCTTGTTCTTTATGTTTATGTCTTTTCCTTTATTGGGAATCAGGGACTTAGCCATGTTCAAACGTTTTTAGTGACATGAACAAACTGCTCGAGATGGTCATCCACATAGTGCGCGATGAGGTCCGTCACATCCTCCTCCATCTCGATGAACTCGTCGTCGAGGTCGTCAAACTCTGGGTACTTTTCGAAGAGCGCCATGAATTCCTCGTCGCTACACTCGGCTGTGAGGGCTTTTTCATGAGTCTCGAAGAGTTTTCTGCCCTTGTAGATGAGCTTGCTGAACTCGTGAGCTCCCCAAAGTCGCATAGCCTTGGCGAAGGGATTGAGGAAGATGAAGGGGCCGTAACCATTGTGAATGAGCTGGATGAAACCGCCGTCCATCACCTCTTCACGCAGGATGAAGTAGGCCAGCAGAGTGGTCTGTTCGCCATTCAGGAGCGGCAAAGTCTCAGCATTCACCTCTCCCCCAACGGCTTCCAGAATGGCGTCGTGAACGACTTTAAGGAAAGCATCGGTTCCCTTGCCTGCAGCTTCCTGAAGTTTTATTTCAGCTATCTTGACTTCCATTTCTTGCATGTTTGCTTTGCAAAGATACGAAAATTTTTCGGATAAAACGACAAGAGAATGGATTTATTTAGTAAGGTTGAAAAAATAGACGTAGGTAAATCGCAAACATATAGTGTGACGTTTGCAATTTACTAGTGTGATGTTTGCGTTTTACTAGTGTGACGTTTGGCATCATCACGTGTGACGTTTTCAGACACACCTTGCTGGGAGAGCAAGGACGGCTGCGGAACTACTCCTTCCCCACGCTGAACGGATAGACGAGCAGGTCTTGAAGTTCACCGATAGGACGTTGTGTGAGACAAGCCAAAATGTACTCTCCAGCCATGAGAGGCTGCCTTGGCTGACAAATGAAACTATCACTTTCAGCTCGTATATCGAAGTTGCTGGGTTCCAATCGGATATAGTTGCACTCAATCAGCAACGGCTTGAACATTTTCCTATAGTATTTCGAGGCTTTCAAACGGACGAGAACGTAGTCGATGAGGACTTCCTTTTCGGCTGGAGTGACGCGGAAAACGGGCCGATTTCCCTCCGTCAATTGACTGGCGTGACCTCCAGAAAGATAGCGCGTCAGCTTGCTCTTCATCTGATAATCCACGATTTTCCAGCCTGGCTTCAACTCGCTCTGAGTCTGCTGAACAGGAATCTCCACCCAACCTTCGCCAACAACCGTTTCGACCTTCTGCGCACCTACATTAAGGGCAGAAAGGAGCGCCAATAGACTTATTATCTTCTTCATAACACCACAAAATTAAGTATTTTGTGAGAAATAGCAATAAAATGCTTGCCGTTTTGAGGATTTTTAACTAACTTTGCAAGTCAAAGAGTGATGAACGAAGAGTGAGGAGTGGAGAATCAGAGTCACATGCCGGCCTTGATTGTTGCTTAAATTCTTAATTCTTAACTCTTAATTCTTAACTTACAACTGCTATGACTATTGCTATTGTTACCTTAATGTTGCTCGGCTATCTGCTCATCTGTACTGAGCACATTACCCGCATCAACAAAGCCACCGTGGCCCTCTTCTGTGGAGTGTGGGGTTGGGTGCTCTACGTCTGCGTAGGTCCCTATTATATCGAAACGCTTCATGACGCAGGTTTCCAGGAATTCCTTGGAAATGAGGACTATAGCATCAGAGCAGTCAACGAGTTCATCCGTCAGAAAGTCTTTGCCAGCCATATCGCCCAGCTCACCAGCATCGTGATGTACTTGCTGACAACTATGGCGATTGTGGACGTTCTGGCGAACAACGGATGCTTCGACCTCGTCACAAAACTTTGCCGAAGCCGCAGCACTTGGGTTGTTGTCACAATGCTCGCTCTGTGCAGTTTCCTGTTGAGTGCCAACCTCGACAACCTGACTTCTGCAGTTGTGATGCTGATGGTGATGAACCGTCTGGTCGTCAATCACAGGCAAAGGATGCTCTTGGGCGCCATCATCGTGATAGCCACGAACTGCGGAGGCTGCTTCACAGTCATTGGTGACGTCACATCCTTGCTCGTTTGGACGAGAGGAGCAGTTACGCCCACCAACTACACAGCCGCCCTGGTTTTGCCGGCACTCTTCGCCACAATCATTCCCACATACCTCATCGGCAGGAAACTTCCCGCTCACCTCGACCTGAAACGCAACAGTTTGATGATGTTCCGAGGTGATGATGCCGATGTGAAACTATGGCAACAACTGCTCATGTTCTTCCTTGGAATGGGTGGTTTGTGGTTCGTCCCCACGTTCTACAGGCTCACAAATCTGCCCCCTTTCCTTGGCGCTCTTTGCGTACTTGGCGTGCTTTGGGTGGTGAATGAGGTCATCAATCGAAAGCGCATCCTTAGCGACCAACCCCTTACTACAAGGACAAATCGCAGCCTACAATATGAAGTGATGCAGATGATCATGTTCTTCCTTGGTATAGGTCTTTGCGTGGATATCCTCATCGAGGTAGGTGCGATGGATAGCGTCAGGAGTTGGTGCGACAGTTATATCCATAATATATATATAATGTCGCTCGTTCTGGGAGCCGTCAGCTCTGTGATGGACAATATTGCTCTCGTCATAAGCGGCATCTCCATCTATCGCGTCTTGGATGGTGGCGCAAGTGGGATGACCGAATACATGCAGAGTTTCTTACAGAACGGACAGTACTGGCACCTCATCACGCTGAGCGGTTGTGTAGGCGGTTGCCTGTTACCCATCGGAAATACGGCAGGCTACGCGCTCATGAAATCAGAGGATGTGACCATTTGGTGGTACCTGAAACACATCACTTGGAAGGTGCTTCTCGGCTGGTTCGTCAGCCTCGGCATCTATTTCCTCGTGGATTATTTCCTGAGATAACATGACTTATGACCTCTCTCGTCTCGGCATCTCCGACCTGAATGCCATGCAGCAAGATGCGCTCAGGACGGTTCGCAAAGGGACTTCCGTAGTGCTTCTCAGTCCTACAGGCTCAGGAAAGACGCTTGCTTACCTCTTGCCTTTGCTCCAGAAACTTGATGCGAAGAACGACGAGCTGCAGGCTCTCGTCATAGTCCCCTCGCGAGAATTGGCGACTCAAACTGCCGATGTGGCTCGCAGAATATGCTCTGAGCTTCGAGTTGCCGCTTGTTATGGAGGAAGGCCGGCAATGGAGGAACATCAGCAAATGCGTGGCCTTCGCCCTCATCTCGTGGCTGCTACACCAGGACGACTGCTCGACCATCTGCAGAAAGGCAATCTCGTGCCCGATAATGTGCAGACGCTCGTCATCGATGAGTTCGACAAGTCGCTTGAGTTGGGCTTTCGCGAACAGATGCAAGGCATCATCTCCCTCCTACCCTTCCTCAATCAACGCATCCTCCTCTCTGCCACAGATAGCGAAGAAATCCCAGCTTTCGTGGGCAGTAAGGACTTCGTTCGACTCAATTTCCTTGATGAAGAGAGTGACGACCGCATCAGTCTTCGCTTGGTAAAATCGCCTGAAAAGGACAAGTTGGAGACGCTTTATCGCCTTCTTTGCACGCTTGGAAGCCAGAAAAGCCTCGTGTTTGTGGGCTACAGAGAGAGTGTGGAGCGAGTCGGCAACTACCTTGAGAAGCAAAAGATTCAGGCCGACATCTTTCACGGAGGCATGGAACAAAGGGACAGAGAAAGGGCGCTCTATCGCTTCATGAACTCTTCGGCAAACGTCCTCATCAGCACAGATCTCGCTTCTCGCGGGCTGGACATCACGGATGTCGACAATATCATACACTATCATCTGCCTTCGAGCCAAGAGGCTTGCACCCATCGGAATGGCAGAACGGCAAGGTGGGACATGAAAGGAAGCGCTTACTTCATCCTCGGACCTGAGGAAAGTTTGCCAGAATACCTAACTGAAGAAGTGGAAGACTTTGCTTTGCCGACCAAAGTTCCTGCTCCTGCAAAGCCGCTCTGGGTTACATTATATATAGGTAAAGGAAAGAAGGACAAGATAAGTCGCGGGGATGTTGTGGGCTTCCTCACTAAGCAAGGAGGTCTCGAGAGCAGCCAAGTGGGCAGAATCGACGTGCTTCCCCATTGGTCTTATGTGGCTGTGGAGAGAGCTGCTTCTCGCCAGCTGCTCGAACGCATAAAGGGTCTCAAGATTAAGGGACAGAAGACGATTTATGCCCTTGCTGGGCACTAAAAATTGCACAAAATGCCATATTTGTGTGCATTTCCTTTGAAAAAACTTGCACAAACGAGATAATTGTGTTACCTTTGCAGCCGATTTTAACCAATTTAAGGTAAAAAATGAAGAAAACAACACTTATTTTGATGGCTTTTGCCACAGTTAGTAACGCATTCGCAGGTGGTCTGCTGACCAACACCAACCAGAATGCAGCCTTCGTTCGCAACTTCGCTCAGGAAGGTAAGATTGACATCACAAGTATTTACGCCAACCCTGCTGGCGGAGCTTTCCTGGAGAACGGATGGCACTTGAGCCTAAACAACCAGACAGCTTTCCAGCAACGTAACATCGAGACTACTTTCCCGCTTTTCAAGCTCAACTACGAGAATCCCAACGCTACACATCGCTTCGAGGGTAAAGCAACTGCTCCCACAGTTCCCTCGATTACCGTATCTTATAATAAGGACAAGTGGAGCCTGTCCGGACACTTTGCCATCAGCGGTGGTGGCGGCAAGTGTGAGTTCGACAAAGGTCTTGGCTCGTTCGAAGCAGCATACTCAGGAGTGCTCTATCAAATGGCTCCTAACATCTTACCTGAAGGAGTACAATTCCAAGGATACACGCTAAACAGCTTTATGAAAGGCAAGTCCTACCATTTCGGCTTGCAGCTCGGCGGAACTTACAAGTTTACCGATAACGTTGCAGGTTTTGTGGGTGTTCGCGGACTGTATGCAACTTCCAATTATAATGGTGCTGTCAATCCCATCGTGAGCACAAATGTGGGCAAGGTGCCCCTCAATAACTACGGCATTGACCTGAACTGCGACCAATCAGCTTTTGGCGTAGCCATTATTCTGGGTGTTGACTGGAAGATCAACGACAAGTGGAATGTTTCAGCAAAATATGAGAGTCCAACCAGATTGAACCTCAAGAACAAGAGCGAGATAATTGTTGTGGAGGATTTGGTGAAAGAAAAGGCAGCCGGCATTCTCAGTCAGTTCGAAGACGGCAAGAAGGTTCGCGAGGACGTTCCTGCACTTCTGGCTCTTGGTGTACAGTACTCTCCCATCGAGAAAGTGCGTCTGAATGCCTCTTATCACCAGTTCTTCGACAAGGTTTCCACAAAGTTCCTCAACAAGGAAGAGCTCATCGACCACAATACTCACGAGTTCCTTCTTGGTGCTGAATGGGACATCTGCAAGCTCATCACCATTTCAGGTTCTTGGCAGAACACCAGATATGGCATGGATGATGAGTTTATGAATGACCTCTCATTCAACCTGTCGAACAACATGGTAGGCGGTGGTGTTCGCATCAACGCTACTGACAGACTCAGCATCGACCTCGGCTATATGTGCACTTTCTACCAAGACCGTGAAGTCACCACACAGACTGCAGTAGGTCCCAAGACTGACGTCTTCAGCCGCAAGAACCACACCTTTGGTGTCGGCTTCAACATCGACTTCTAAAACGTGACGTGGGATGATTGCAAACGTAACACTAGATGTTTGCAAACTTGACACTAGATAATCGCAATCGTAACACTAGATGTTTGCAAACGACACTGGTATAGTTCAAAATCGCCCCACATTTCATCAGCCAATATGCCGTTCGAGAGTACTCTCGGACGGCTTTTTCGTTTTTTTTCTTGTAGTGTTTTGTAGTTTGATATATATTTCGTATCTTTGCACACCAAAATTAAAAGGTATAAAACAAAGCACACAATATGAGCAAGAAATTCACAGAACGAAATAAGCTCAACCTGAGTGACGTAAACAAGGAAGTGCTTCAGCAATGGGACGACGAAGACGTGTTCCATTCAAGCATATCCGAGAGAGAGGGTTGCCCCTCGTTCGTCTTCTACGAAGGTCCCCCATCGGCTAACGGACATCCTGGCATTCACCACGTCCTCGCTCGCAGTATCAAGGACACTTTCTGCCGTTTCAAGACGATGAAAGGCTATCAGGTGAAGCGCAAAGCTGGCTGGGACACACACGGACTCCCTGTCGAGCTTGGTGTCGAGAAGGAGCTTGGCATCACGAAGGAAGACATCGGCAAGAGCATCAGCATCGAGGAATACAACCAGAAGTGCCGCGAAAACGTGATGATGTACACCAGCGAGTGGGCCGACCTCAGCCATAAGATGGGCTATTGGGTTGACATGGAACACCCATACATCACTTATGACAACAAATATATCGAGACGCTTTGGTGGCTCCTGAAGCAGCTCTATCAGAAGGATTTGCTTTATAAGGGTTACACCATTCAGCCCTACTCACCAGCCGCAGGTACAGGCCTGTCGAGCCATGAACTCAATCAGCCTGGCTGCTATCGTGATGTGAAGGACACAACTGTTACGGCTCAGTTTAAGGTAACAGAATGTTCTCTCCCCTTGAATGGGAAGGTTTACATCCTCGCTTGGACCACAACGCCATGGACGCTCCCTTCGAATACCGCTCTTTGCGTTGGACCCAAGATTGACTATGTGGCAGTCAAGGGCAGCAATCCCTATACTAACGAGCAGGCCATTTACA
>JAGCFN010000189.1 GCA_017650085.1 Bacteroidaceae bacterium
ATTCTTGTGCTTGTCGAGTCGGAAGAAACGGAAGAAGCGATGGGCGCGGTTTCGGGCTCCTATGTTGTAGAAGAAGCGACGGATGTCCTCCTGGAACAGAATGATTATGGCAAGAGCACCAACGCCCACAAGCTGGTCGAGAATGCCTCCCAGCAGCTTCATTTCCAGCACCTTGCTGATGATAATCCAGAAGCTGACGAAGAGCAGAATGCCATAGAAGATGTTGACGGAGCGCGATTGCTTCATCAACTTGTAGCAATAGAAGAGCACTACCGCCACAAGGAAAATGTCGATGAGGTCTTTGAAACTTATGTTAGGCATTCGCTTAATTCGTTAGTTATCTTAATACATTCCATTGCTTCCTTCACTTCGTGAGCCCGAAGGATGTGAGCACCCTTCTGCAGAGCTACAGTATGCAGGACTGTTGTTCCGTTGGAGGCTTCTTCGGGAGTCGTTCCCAACAGCTTGTATATCATGCTCTTATGGCTTACGCCGACAAGCAAGGGCAGGTCAAGTTCGTGCAAGACTTCGAGGTTCTGCATGAGGATGTAGTTCTGCTCGAGTGTTTTGCCGAAGCCGAAGCCCGGGTCGAGGATAATGTCGCACACACCACACTCGTGAAGTTGCTCGACGACACTGCCTAAGTTTCGCAACAACATTGCCATAAATTGCAAACTTCCCTGCCCATCTATTTGGGCGTTGTGTGTCAGGACGTAAGGCACTCGCAGCTCTGCTACCGTTCGGAACATGTTTTTGTCGAGTTCGCCTCCGCTAATGTCATTCACTATTTGCACGCCATACTCCTCGACACACATCTTGGCAACATTTGCTCTGAATGTATCGACGCTCAGAACGGCTTTTGGAGCTTCCTTGCGAACAATGGAGAGAGCTTCCCTGAGCCTACGCATCTCCTCTTTTTCATCGGGAGGTGTGAAGCCAGGACGGGTGGAGCAAGCCCCCACATCCAGTATCGCAGCCCCCTGCTCAAGCATCTCTCTTGTGCGCAAACGAATGGCTTCGGCTCCTTCGTGATGCTGATAGAAAGAGTCGGGCGTGGCATTCAGAATGCCCATCACTATGGGCTTCTCCAGCGAAAGCAATTCGCCACCTACATTGATGCTATATGATGAAGTCGAGAGCACAGTTACACAAAATATCGCACAAAAGTACACATTATTTATATAAATGGCAAGAATTTCCGAAAAAAGGTTTAACTTTGCAAGGCAAAACGAACTTAGATTATGAAATATCGCGCTCTTTCCTTTTGTCTTTTGACGGCAATGATGTCTCTGACGGCTTGCATGCCTGTCGATTTCACCAATGCCTCCGTGCAAAAGTATGCCGATTTGCAGGGTGTTCAGAAGCAGAGTTATCAGGGAATGGCCATTTGGGACAACTATCTCGTCAGCCTTCAGAATACGGGTTGGGCCACAATCTATCGTATGCAGAATGGTGGACTTCAAATGCTTCGCCAGTTCCCCTTGGCGAGTCAAATGCCTGAGAATCATGCCAATGTGGCTTTCTTTGGCATAGAGCGCTATCACAAGAACGACCAGTTCCCGCTGCTTTACGTCTCACAATGTTCCAAGCAGAGGCATAATGGCATGAAGGACGTCTGCTTTGTGGAGCGCATTTCGCTGACGGAAGCCCCCAGATTGGTTCAGACTATCGTTCTCGACGATCCGAACGGCCTCTTCGGATATGCTTTGCAATGGATGATAGACAGTAAGCGCAAACTCCTCATCGGTTATGGCAATACGGTGGAGAACATGGGTAAGGGTAATCGTTGGCGCACTATAGTCTTCCCTCTGCCAAGACTCAGCGACGGACCTGTCGTTCATCTTCATCCCAGAAATGCGCTCGACAACTATTGCATCCAGGACTTAGACCCGCGTTTCCCCTCCAATCATATCGGGCAGGGAGCGTGCATCAAGGGCGACCAGATGTTCATTCCAGTCGGTGTGGGAACAGAAGCGCAGCCTAGCATTCTCTACGTATGGAATCTTCAGAAGAAACGACTCGACAACATCATAGACTTCCAGAAGCAAGTGCCTCACGAATTCGAGGATTGCGAACCATATCGTCGCAGTCTCATCATGCAAACGAATGGTGGTGGAGTAGTCCGCATCAAACCTCATCATGGCAAGAATAACAAACGATAAACATATGAATACCAAAGCATTATACGCCGTTTATAAAGAGCATCCGCTTGTTACAACGGATAGTCGCAAGTGCCCGGAAGGAAGCATTTTCTTTGCTTTGAAGGGTGAAACGTTCGACGGGAACAACTATGCCGTGCAAGCCCTCGAGAAAGGTTGTGCCTTTGCCGTTGTGGATAATCCCGAGATTGCCAAGCAGGATGAGCGACTCATCCTCGTTCCTGATGTGTTGAAGGCCTTGCAGGATTTGGCTGCCCTTCATCGTAAAGTTTGGGGTGGGACCATTCTTCAGATTACGGGCACGAACGGCAAGACGACTACGAAGGAGCTCATCAGCGCAGTTCTTTCAGAAGGTAAGAATGTTCTCTTTACCGAGGGCAACCTCAACAATCACATCGGAGTGCCTCTCACCCTGCTTCGCATCAAGCCCGAGCACGATATTGCCGTCATCGAGACTGGTGCCAATCATCCAGGCGAGATAGCTGACCTGTGCCGAATTGTCGAGGCAGACTTTGGACTCATCACAAATGTTGGGCGTGCTCATTTGGAAGGCTTCGGCAGCTTTGAAGGCGTGAAGCAGACGAAGGGTGAACTCTATGACGACCTGCACAAGCGCGGAAAGAAGCTCTTCCTCAATGCCTTCGATACTGACCTCTTGCAGATGGCTCAGGAACGCGGTTTCGTTTTGTGGGAGGATGCTCTGCCTTACGTGGAGGGTAGGGTGAGCGAGGTGGCGCCTTTCGTCGAGATGCAATGGCGAGCCGAAGATGACGCACCTTGGCATACAGTCAGGACCAACTTGATAGGCGCTTACAATATTGCAAATCTTCGTGCAGCAGTCACGATAGGACTCTATTTCGGTATTGCTCCAGAGCAGATTGACCACGCTCTTTCTGCCTACAAACCAACCAACAGCCGAAGCGAATTGAAGGAGGTTGGAAGCAATCGTCTCGTCATAGATGCCTATAACGCAAACCCCTCGAGCATGTCGGCAGCCCTGACGAACTTCTCCTTCTTTGATAGTAAGCATAAGATGGTGATACTCGGCGATATGCGGGAACTTGGTGAAGAAAGCCTTGAAGAGCATAAAAGGATAGTTAAGCAGCTTCAGGAAATGGAGTTGGAGCGCATCTGGCTGGTAGGAGAAGAGTTCTCGAAGGTAGCAGAGGAGGGTATGCGCGTCTTCAAGGATGTGGAGGAAGTGAAGGAAGCTTTGAGGGCAGAACCGATATCAGATTCCACCATCCTCATCAAGGGAAGCAACAGTACCAAGCTCCATCAATTGCCTGCCGAGTTCGAGCATTCCATCTCCGAAAACTAAGCACGCTTAATCGGCCAACATGACACGTTAAGTTCCCAATCGTGACACGTTAAGTTTCCAATCGTGGCACGTTAAGTTTGCAATCATGGCACGTTAAGTTTGTCGACTTCGCGTGGGGTATGGGGAACTTGTCGTCCTTACCTGATTCTCAAAGTCAATTCCTTTTCGTCGAAGCTGATGCCTTCGTCTTGCAGGAAGCGTTCGAGAATGCCGCTTTCCGTGAGTGAGGCTGTCGTTCCAGTCGAGATGTTGCCGTCCTGCACAATCCATAGTTCGTCGCTCAACTGGATTGCCATCTCCACATCGTGCGTGCTGAGGAAGATGGTTTTGTCCGTTTCGTGAGCGAGTTTCAGCATGAGTCGGAGTGTGCTGACCTTTGCGTGGAAATCGAGGAAAGCCGTCGGTTCGTCAAGCAGAATGATGGGTGTCTGTTGCGCTAGGGCTTTGGCCAGGAATGCCTTCTGCCTTTCTCCGTCGCTCAGGGTGTCGATAGTCCGTTCCGCCAGATTGCCGATTCCCACCATTTCTATGGCTTCGCCTACGATGGCCTTGTCTTCTTTTGTGAGGGTTCCAAAGAAGCCCGTATAGGGCGAACGTCCCATCCCGACAAGGTCGGCAACCTTCATGTACGGCACTTCAACTCTTTCTGTCAGCACAACGGAAACTGCTTTACTGCGCTCGGAGACGGAGAGCGAATTCAGGTCGCGCCCATCAACCAGAACCTTTCCTGAAAGCGGCGGCAGGAAGCCTGCAAGGGTGCGCAGAATGGTACTTTTGCCTGCGCCATTTGCTCCAAGCAAGCAGACCATCTGCCCTGCCTGGAGAGTTTGGTTGATGTCGGAGAGGACGGCTTTTTCGCCGTAGCCGACTGTAAGGTTTTGCAGACTGATCATTCGTGTGCTTTGCAGAATTTGTATCCCAGACGACGATAGGTTTGTTCGAGCAGAGCAAGCCGTTCGAGGAATTGCTCATAGTTCTTTGCTTCCGGCTGAAGCCATTGTACCTCGCTCATAGCGGCAAGTCGGGGCAGGAGCATGTATTCGGCATGGTCAGGGCTGAGGACGTATTCGGTCCAAAGGTTGCATTGAGCCCCCATGATGTACTTGGCCTCTTCCTTTGTCAAGTCTTCCGGAACGGGTTCCATGCTATATACCTTGCTCAGAGGAAGATAACCTCCGATGGCTAAGGGCTGGGCATCGTGATTCTTGAGTTGGTAATAATCGATGTAGCAATGGGAGGTAGGCGTCATGACGACCTGATGATGGAGCTTTGCCGCAGCCTTGCCGCCTTCGTATCCACGCCAGCTCATCACGGCAGCATTCTCGCTCAGACCGCCTTCGAGTGTCTCGTCCCAACCGATCAACTGGCGACCGCGCAAGGCGAGGAATGCCTCCATTTCCTTGTTGATATAGGTTTGCAACTCGGCCTCTTTGGTAAGTCCCAGTTCCTTCATCTTTGCCTGACACTTGGGACAACTCTTCCAACGTACGCGCGGACTTTCGTCTCCGCCGATGTGAATCAGTTTGCTTGGGAAAACGTCACAAAGCTCGCCATAGACTGTCTTGAGGAACTCCAGCGTCTTGGGATTGCCTGCGCAAAGCACATCATCTGCAATACCCCAAACGCTCCACACCTTGTATGGACCTCCTGTGCAGCCCAGGTCAGGATAGACGCTCATGGCTGCAATCATGTGGCCAGGCAGGTCTATCTCGGGAATGATGGTGATGTAGCGTTCTGCCGCATAAGCCACGACTTCGCGCAACTCTTCCTGTGTGTAGTAACCCGTTTCAGGTGTGTCGTCATAGATGGCATTTTGGGGGTCGGAAAGGCCGATGTTCTTGCCGACAACTGTGTACGGACGCACGCTTGCTTTCTCTGCCAACTCGGGCAGGGCCTTCACCTCGAAGCGCCAGCCTTGGTCGTCCGTCAGGTGCCAATGGAAACGATTGATGCCGTGCAGAGCCAGGATGTCGATAAACTTCTTGATGAATGAAATGGGGAAGAAGTGGCGGGCACAATCGAGTTCCGTACCGCGATAACCGAAACGTGGCGAACCGCAGACATAGGCGTAGGGAAGACGAATCTCGCCAGTCTCGTTCATGATGCTCTTGCGAAGCGTCTGGATACCATAGAAGACACCGCTCGGGCTGGCTCCTTGAATCGTGATGCCTTTCTTGCCAATGTTGATGACATAGTCATCCAGATTGCTGCTTTTGAGGCCTAGCATGAGGTTGACGTCTGCACCTTTCTTGCCTGCTTCCAGGAGAGAAAGGTTCAGGTATTCTGCAGCGAACTCGGCATTGCGTTTCATCTGTTGGCTGCCGGAAGGATAGCCCACAGTCATACCTTCGGACAAAATCATAGACTGGCCACTCTTGTCAAAAACGATTTGTTGTGGCAGGGGAATGACTTGATAGTTGACTTCTGCAAAAACGCTCAGGCTGAATGCCGCAAGAAGGAGGGACAGTAATTGCTTATTCATATTTAATTGTTCTTTTGTTTCAGTATGACGTGTAAAACGACGGGGGCGCCGATGAGTGGCGTTATGACACTGATTGGGATGATGCTGCCGTCGCGGGGCAGAGTGCTCAGCAGGTTGCAAGCCAAGGCCAGGTTCGCTCCGATAAGCATGGTGGCAGGCATCAAAGTCCTGTGATATGAAGTGCCAAGCGCGAGTCGGGCGAGATGTGGAACTGCCAGGCCGATGAACGAGATTGGCCCGCAGAAAGCCGTTGTAGTGGCCGTGAGCAGACCTGTGACGAGCAAAAGCATTTGCCGCACTCTGCCAATCCTGATGCCCAGATTCTCCGCATAACGGTCGCCAAGAAGCAAGGCGTCAAGCGGTTTGATGAGAAGCAGGGCAAGCAATAATCCCAGGCAGGAGAGCGCACAGAAGACAGGCAGACGCTCTATGCCGACGGAAGCGAAGTTGCCCATGCCCCAAATGACAAAGCTGTGGACACCTTGTTCTGTTGCCGAGTAGTTGAGGAGCTGGATGATGCTGCCAGTCACATAACTGATGATGACGCCCGTGATGAGGAGCATCACCTGACTGCGCAACAGCCTGCTCAGTATCATCAGCAATGCCATGATGGCAAGGGCTCCAACCATTGCCGCAACAACGACCAGCAGATGTCCGCCAAGAGCGAGATTCCCGATGGAGGCCGTACCTCCAAGCAGCAGCAAAACGATGGCGACACCGAGGTTAGCTCCAGAGTCAATGCCGAGAATGGAAGGGCCTGCAAGAGGGTTGCGAAAGGCTGTTTGAAGCAGCAGACCGCAAGTGCCGAGAGCCGTACCCGTCAGCAAAGCCGTCAGCATTTGTGGCACGCGTCCTTGCAGAACGATGATGCTCCAAGCTGGATGTCCCTCGACTTCGTTACCGCAAAGGATTTGCCAAACGTCCCCCACGGGAATGTCGAGCGAGCCCCATAGCACATTGGCGATGGAGAGAAGCACCATCAAGAGGGTAAGCAACTTCAACTTGTATTTATCTTTCATCGGCTTTCAACGGCTTAAAGTATTCGTATTCCGTCTCTATCCCCAATTCCGGGTGAAGGATGCTGATGAGGTTCTCGAGCAGCCGTTCGGGATGGAAGGGTGTCTCTTCGTAGAGGAGCGCTTGCGATGTGTCGCACCACCAGATGGGAGCCTTGATGTTGGCAAGCAGAGGTGTGTCGGCATTCATTTGCTTCCGGTCGAGATTGCCGTGATGCTTGATAATCCAGATGTCGGCTTCTACGCCTTTGTCCACCACCTTTTCCGTGCTGAGCGGAATGCCTCCAGCCCCTTCCAGGTTGGCGAAGAGGTAATCTGCTCCTGCGTCCTCGTAGAGCCTTGTAGAGCTACTTCCCGAGCCAGGCAGAGTCCATTGTCCGCTCCAAGGCATCTCGGGCAAGAGTCGGGGCTTGGTCTTCGTGTTTTTTGCCAAGTCGCGAAGTTCGAGATAGCGCTTTTCTACCGATTCGAAGATGCTGTCGGCCACTTCTGCCTTGCCGAACAGACGGCCGTAGAAGCGAATCCATTCAGCCCGACCGAGCGGCGTGTTTTCCATGTAATCAGCACACCAGATGATGGGAATGCCGAGCCTTTCAATACGTCCCAAGCCACCGCTGTTCTCGAAGGGACTTGGCAAGAGCGCATCGGGATTGAGGTCGATTATCTTCTCCAAACTGGGTTGCATGCTATTGCCAAGATTGGCGATACGGCCCTCGCTGACAGCCTGTTTGTAGTAAGGCAAGTTGAAGAACTCGAAGTCGCAGATGCCGCCAACAGCCTCGTCTGCCCCCAATTCGTGGAGCAAGGCACAATGAACGCTGCTGAAGACCGCGGCATTTTGAAGAGGTTTCGACAGGACATAGCTCCCCAATACATTTGTCGTGTCCCACGGATTGCGCAAGGTCACTTCCATACGGTCTGGGAAGGAGACAAACGTCAGGTTCCTTGCATAATGGAACTGCAGGGTGTCGCCTGTTTCTGACGAGTTTCCCGTGTGATTGCCCTTGCATCCCAGCAACAGAAACGACAGAACGAAATATATAATAATGTATGTTTTCATGTTGCAAAGTTACAAAAAATATTCCAAATAATCAAGACAAATTCAAAGAAATAATCAAAGATGGTGATATCTTTTAAATCGCTTTGAACAAGTCTTGATATAATACATAAAATTCTTTGAATTTTAACGACTCATTTTAAGGCGCCACAGAACGCTTCTTTTTGCTTTGGGGGAACAAATGTACACCAGAGGGATTTGAAGCGATTCTAGGGCAAAATAGAGGGGTTACAGAGGGCACCTGATTCTAGCAATGAGTTAGTCATCTCTATAAGGCCTCTTAGAGGAAGAAGAGTGAGTGATAAAGGCTGGGTCTATTCCAATTCCAATTATTCCAATTAATAAAATTAAGGACAATAACCCCTTATATAATATATATAAGTAATTAATATATAATAAGTTATATATATAAGAAAGGGTAATTGGAACATAAAAACAAGAAACTGGAATAACTGGAATTGGAATGAACAGCTAAGTTAATTTCATCTAAAAAGCAGATTTACAATGAGATACGATATCAGTAAGGCTTCTGCTCCCTCGATGCCGAACCTCGGAAAGGACAGAAAACACGTCAAAAACCTGTCGTAAAAGCCTCAAAAGTAGGACAGAAACCTTTCGTTCTGATGTTTTTCCTCATTCTAGAGGTACAGTTATCCGTCGAAAAAAATCAGTCTTCTGACCTCTTTTTTGAGGAAGAATTATGCAAAACGGCATGCCTCGTGCCCAAATTGCACAGTTAAATTGAATTTTTCACGTGTTAAATTGGCAAGTTTAACACGTGAAAATGACAAATGTGGCACGTTAAGTTTGTCTGCCTTAAGCTTTATACTACTTGTCTTCGAAGTAGATTCGCTTCACTCTTGGCGCGATACCTGTGAGGATTTCGTAGGGGATTGTGCCGCAAAGTGAGGCGAGTTTCGAGGGTGACAACTCATCGCCGAAGATGGTGGCGAGGTCTCCTTCTTCACAAGGAATGTCTGTGACATCTATCATGCAAACGTCCATGCAGATATTGCCCACGTAATCAGCTTTCTGCCCATTAACCAGGCAATAGCCTTTCCTGTTGCCAAGCAATCTGTCCAGTCCGTCAGCATAACCTATCGGCAGGCTTGCAATTCGGCTGTCTCTTTCAAGCACGGTTTTGCGGCTGTAACCCACACTTTCGCCGGCTTTCACGTCGTGAATCTGCAGAATAGTGGTGCGGAGAGTGCTGACGTTGTGAATGGTCTGGTCGTTACGAGGGTTGATGCCGTAAAGTCCGAGTCCGAGTCGTACCATTTCGAGTTGTCTTTCGGGGAAATGCTCGATGCCTGCGCTGTTGCAGATGTGCCGCAGAATGGGGTGGGGGAAGGCTTCCTGGAGCTGTTTGCTGCCCTTCAGGAAGAGGTCGTATTGTTTGGCGGAGAATTCATCGAAGCTGTCGCTGTCGCTACCCACAAAATGCGAGAAGACGGAGCGCGGAATGAGGGCTGTCTGTCGCTTCAGGCGTTCGATGAGCCGAGGTATGTCCTTCTCCGGGTCGAAACCGAGACGATGCATTCCTGTGTCGAGCTTGATGTGAACGGGGAAGTTCGTAATGCCCTCGTGTTCGGCAGCATAGATGAGTGCGTCGAGCAGTCGGAAACTGTAAATCTCCGGCTCCAGATTGTACTGGAAGAGCGTACTGAAACTGCTCATTTCGGGGTTCATCACCATGATGCCTTGCGTGATGCCCTTCTCGCGAAGCGTGACACCTTCGTCGGCTACGGCTACTGCCAGGTAATCCACATTGTGGTCCTGAAGCGTCTTGGCCACCTCGACTGCCCCTGCTCCATACGCATCGGCTTTTACCATGCAAACCATCTTCGTCTCGGGCTTCAGGAACGAGCGGTAGTAGTTGAGGTTGTCCACGAGTGCGCTAAGATTGACTTCGAGGATGGTTTCGTGCACTTTCTTCTCCAGACGGTCGGTTATGCGCTCAAAGTGGAACTTGCGTGCACCCTTGATGAGAATGAGCTGATGCTCGAGTTTGTTCATTATGTCGTCCTGCAGGAGTGCGTCCGTGTTGGCGAAAAATCGGCAGCAGATGGGCAGGCCGGCAAAGCAGTTCATGTGGGCGGAAATGACGCCACCAACGGCAATCAGGTTGTTGATGCCGCGTTGTTCAAGCAGGTCGGCAAGTTGGGTATAGAGGGCATGGGGTTCTACTCCGCTCTGCAGAATGTCACTCAAAATAAGGGTACGCTGGCGGCCTTCTTTCTCGGGTCTGCGATTCATGAAATCGAGTGCAATGTCCAGGCTGCTAATGTCGCTGTTATAGGAGTCGTTGATGAGCGTGCAGTCGTTCTGTCCGTCCTTCACTTCGAGTCGCATAGCCACAGGTTCGAGTGCGCGCAGACGCTCTTCTATAATGTCATCATCGAGGCCCATCTCGCGACAGGCAGCACGACAAAGTGCTTCGTTATCCTCGTAGGCATTTCCTGTGGAAGGACAGGCAACAAGTCGGCCTTTCAGTCGGGCCTGACGGATGCAATCCTTTATCACGGAGTCCCCGGCAGGATATATGACAACCTTAGCGTCCTTCATCAGTTGGAGTTTCTCCATGCACTTCTCCTCGAAGGTTGAGAAGTTCTCCTGATGGGCACCGCCAAGGCAAGTGAAGATGCCGATTGTGGGCTTGATGATGCGCTCCAGAGCCACCATTTCGTTCTTCTTCGAGATGGCTGCTTCGAAGATGCCAATCTGGGTGTTTTCGTTAAGTCCCCATACAGAGAGGGGAACACCTGTTTGTGAGTTATAACTGCGTGGGCTGCGAGTAACTGTGAAATCGGGTGCCAAGAGTTGGTAAAGCCATTCCTTGACAACAGTCTTTCCGTTACTGCCCGTAATTCCTATGATGGGAACGTCAAAACGAGAACGGTGTTGTGCAGCAAGCGACTGAAGTGCGAAAAGCGTGTTTTGAACGAATAGGAAGTCGGCATCTGGGAAATCGCCTTCCACCTTTTCGCTTACCACAAAAGCACGTACGCCTCGCTGATACAGGTCGGCAACATACAGGTGTCCGTTACCTACTTCTGTTTTTATGGCAAAGAAGAGTGTTGATTCCGGATAACAGAGGCTGCGACTGTCCGTCAGCAACCAGTCAATCTCACGTCCTTTCAGGCCGTCCGTTGGGGCTCCGATAAAGGATGCTATTTCAAGAGTATTATACATTTTAAGTATTTACGATTTGTTGTTTTCGATTTAACAATTCCATAGTTTGTTCCAGATGTGTTCAACCGCTTCTGGAGCGGGATGAATCATGTCCTCGGCATAGAAACGATAGTCGCGAAGTTCGTCCATCATGATCTCGTATGCAGGGAAGTAAGCCGCCTTGTTTGCATATTTCTTGCATATTTCGTCAACCGTAAGCAATAAAGTAGCTTTTGCCAACTGACTGCCGTGAAAGCCGTATTTTTTGTAGCGATAGGGGCTGACCGTAAAGACGACTTGCAGCTTTGGGCAGTTTTCAAGAAGAAGATTCATCATGCCACTCAAGGTCTTCACACATGCCTCCAGGTCCAGCGTCACCTCCTCGAACTTGGCGGCAGGAACTTTATGGCAATTCGTTACCATAATGCCGTTCTCTTTTAGCTTGTAGCATACGTTTGTACCTAGTGTGATGAAAAGGAAGTCAGCCTTTCGCAGGGCATTTCCGAGGTTGAAGAAAGTTGTTCGGATGGTTTCGTTGAACCTTTTTTCTTCGGTATCGCTGATGAGCGTGTTTGCCCACCAACAACGCCATTTGCCATCGAAGTGGAAGACCGGCAACTTGTCTTCTCCAGTCAAAGCTTGCCGAACCTGAATGTCGATGCTTTCGGGGTTGTAGGCGGCTCCCAAAGGATTGCAGACGACACTCATTCCTTCTTTTTGGAAGCGTTCGCCCATGTACTGAGCAAAGCAAGAGCCGAGAAGCACGAACCGATGTTCTTTTTGCATCAATTTCGTCCATTTCGGCACTTCCACAACCGTTCGGAATGGCATCTCCTCAACCTTCATCTTCTCCTTTTGCTGATTTTGTTGCACAAAATTACATAAAACTCCGCAAAAAAGCGTATCTTTGCCGTGAAAAATATATTAAATCGTGAAAAAAGAGCCTCAAGAGCTTCTTCCAAATATAAAGTTCCCGTCTGACCTTCGAGCTCTACCGGTCGAAGCATTGCCTCAGGTTTGTAATGAACTGCGGCAAGATATTATTCGGGAAATGGCTTGCAATCCCGGTCATTTCGCAAGTTCACTAGGTGTTGTGGAACTGACGGTTGCATTACACTATGTATTTAATACGCCATACGACCGTCTCGTATGGGATGTCGGACATCAGGCTGCAGGTCATAAAATCCTGACGGGCCGTCATGACGCATTCCCAACATATCGTCATTTCGGCGGTCTTCGTCCTTTCCCTTCGCCAGATGAAAGCGAGTATGACACCTTTGCTTGCGGACATGCTTCGAACAGCATTTCTGCCGCTTTGGGAATGGCTGTTGCCGCTCACAAACAAGGTGAAGACGAGCGAAAAGTGGTGGCCGTGATTGGCGACGGCAGTATGAGCGGTGGCCTCGCTTTCGAGGGTGTCAACAATGCCAGCAGTACGCCAAACAATCTGCTTATCATATTGAATGACAATAACATGAGTATAGACAGGAGTGTGGGTGGCATGAAACAATACTTGCATCATCTGCACACTTCCAGCCTATACAATAATGTGCGTTTCCGTTTGTCTAACGGGCTCGTCCGTCTTGGCGTTTTGAGCGAGAAGAGACGGCAGAAGATTCTTCGTTTCAACAATTCTCTGAAGGCTTTGCTCAACAATCAGCAGAATATTTTCGAGGGCTTCAATATCCGTTATTTCGGGCCTATCGACGGTCATGACGTCATCGAACTCGTCAACACCCTTCGGCAGATTAAGGACATGAAGGGGCCGAAGCTTCTGCATCTGCATACGATCAAGGGCAAGGGCTTCAAACCAGCCGAGAAGAACCCTACAGTCTTCCATGCTCCAGGCAAGTATGACCCAGAAACGGGCGAACGCCTCAAGGACAATACCGATGGTATGCCTCCAAGATATCAGGATGTTTTCGGCGAAACCCTGCTTGAACTAGCGAAACTTAACGAGAAGATTGTGGGCATAACGCCAGCGATGGCAACGGGCTGCAGCCTCAACATCATGATGAAAGAAATGCCCGAACGCACTTTCGATGTTGGTATAGCTGAAGGTCATGCTGTCACTTTTGCAGGAGGTTTGGCGAAAGAAGGACTGATTCCTTTCTGCAACATCTATTCTTCATTCGCCCAGCGCGCATTCGATAATATCATTCACGATGTAGCGCTTTGCCGTCTGCATGTCATCTTTTGTCTTGATAGGGCAGGACTCGTCGGGCAAGATGGTGCCACGCATCATGGCGCATTTGACCTTGCTGCTCTTCGTCCCATTCCCAATCTGACAATTAGTTCGCCCATGAACGAACACGAATTGCGTCGGTTGATGTACACGGCTCAGCTTCCAGACAAAGGACCTTTTGTGATTCGCTATCCAAGAGGTCGAGGCGTGCTGACAGATTGGCGTTGTGCTTTAGAGGAGGTTCCTGTTGGAAAAGGCCGCAAGCTTACAGACGGAAACGAAGTAGCGGTCCTGAGTCTTGGCCCCATCGGAAATGTGGTGGCTAAAGTTGTTCAAGAGTTGAAGGAGGCAGGGAAGTCTGTCGCTCATTATGATATGCGATTCCTAAAGCCTATTGATGAGGATATTCTGCAAGAAGTTGGCACAAAGTTTCATCGTATTGTAACCATAGAAGACGGCGTCGTTCAAGGCGGATTGGGTTCCGCAGTTATCGAATATATGGCAGATCACAACTTGCACCCGCAGGTCGTTCGGCTTGGTCTGCCTGACCATTTTGTAGAACACGGTACTCCGGAAGAGCTCTATCATCTAGTTGGACTTGATGCGGAGGCCATAAAGAAAGCAATCTCATGAAAATCGTCATAGCAGGTGCAGGTGCTGTCGGCTCACATCTTGCGGCACTCCTTTCAAGAGAAGATCAGGACATCATCCTTATTGATGAGAGTCCCGAGAAGACCACTCGATTGCTCAATTCGGGCGACCTCGACTTGATGACGCTCAACGTCTCGCCGACCTCAATTAGCGGTCTTCGCGAAGGTGGTGTGCATCAATGTGATCTCTTTATTGCCGTAACGCCTGAAGAGACCCGGAACATCACTTGTTGTATGCTCGCTCATACGCTTGGAGCCCGCAAGACGATTGCCCGCGTCGATACTGCCGAATACACGATGCCTCAGTATCGCGACCTCTTTCAGCAGATGGGTGTCGATTCCATCATCTATCCTGAAGGCTTGGCTGCAAAAGAAATCCTCGACGGCATCAAGCGTTCCTGGGTGCGTCAGTATTGGGAGGTTGCAGGAGGTGCGCTCGTTATGCTTGGTATCAAACTTCGCGAGAAGGCTCGCATCACGGGAGTTGCACTTCGTGACCTTTGTGATGCTCAGACACCTTACCGCATAGTTGTCATTAAGCGAGGAGACGACACCATTATCCCTTCAGGTAACGACGAACTGCGAAACGGCGATATTGCATACTTCATGACGACCAAACGCCACATTGGATATATCCGCGAGATTGTGGGCAAGGAAGATTATGCCGATGTCCGAAACGTGATGATTATGGGTGGCGGACGTACTTCCGTTCATGTGGCTGAAGGCAAGCCCGACTTCTACAACATCAAGATTATTGAGCAAAACGAGGAGCGTTGCCGCCGCCTGAACGAGATTCTCGAGGATAGCGATATCCGAATCATTCAAGGTGATGGACGCGACACCAAACTTCTTCTGGACGAAGGACTATCCGACATGCATGCGTTTTGTGCCCTTACTCCTGAAACCGAAACCAATATTCTTGCCTGCCTTGCGGCAAAACGTATGGGCGTTCGCAAAACTGTTGCTTTGGTCGACAATATGGATTATGTTTCGATGGCTGAGAAACTTGATATCGGTACCATTATCAACAAGAAGATGATAGCTGCAGGCCGCATCTATCAGATGATGCTCGATACCGACGCTCACAACGTGAAGTGTCTCACTATTGCAAGTGCTGATGTGGCTGAAATCGTGGCACAAGAAGGCAGCCTTGCATGTCAGAAACCAGTCAGCGAATTGCGTTTGCCTTCAGGCGTAACACTTGGCGGCTATGTTCGAGGCGAGGACCAAGGAGCACTTATCTATGGTAACACCCAGTTGCAACCGGGTGACCGTGTTGTCGTTTTCTGTAAGAGTGGGCTCATCAAACAAATGGACCGCTACTTCTCCAAGAAAAGTGGCGGCCTGCATCTGTTCTGATTCCTAGTTGTTTTGATGTATTAAATGACCTCCTTGCCAAAGGGTGAAAGAGCCAGTCTTGCCAGTCGGAAATGCATCTTTCCGAAAGGTATGCCGATGATGGTGATGCAGAAGATAATGCCGAAAAACATGTGGCTTAGCCAAATCCAAATGCCACCAATGATGAACCACAGCACGTTCATGAAGAGGTTCAGGCAACCATGTTGAGGTTGCTTCTCTCTCACCCTGGAGCCGAATGGCCATAATGCCAGCAAACCTAATTTCAGGCATTGAAGTCCGAAAGGTATGCCAATGATGGTTATCATCAGACCTAAAGCTCCCACCAAATACTCCAGAGCAATCCCCAATCCTCCAAAGACAACCCAAATGATGTTCCCAAGAAACTTCATGACTTTTAACTGGTTATGTGGTGCGGCGAATTGTTTTGTATTTCACAGAGAATGGCTTCAGTCCCTTTGCCGCATCAGCTGCCGTGATGCGTTTGCCACCATTGTCGAGGTCGATGAGGACGTAACGGTTGTTGCCCATGCCAAGTTCCTTCATATATGAGAGTTGACGGAGGCCGTGGCGTGTTTCTATGCGTTCCACCATGTCGTGATGTTCTTCGGCAGTCATGGCATAGATGATGTCTACGCAAGCCTGGTCGATAGCCAGAATGTCTGTAGAAGAGAGGATGCCGACATCTGGTGTCACAACTGGTTCTGCCAGCAGGCCTTCGCAGTCGCATGAAACGGACATGTTGCGCATCACGTTGACGTAAGTGATGTGATTGCCAAAGTGATCGATAGTCGCTTTTGTGGATTCTGTCATCCGCTCCATGAACTCTTCTTCGCAAATCGACCATTGATCGGATGAGCCTTTCACGGTATGTATTATGGCTTTGCCTTTATGGCCATCTGCACATCCGATGCCGATATTCTTGTTCGAACCGCCGAAACCTCCCATCGTGTGTCCCTTGAAGTGCGTCAGGGCCACAATCGAGTCATAGTTCAGCAAGTTCTTGCCGACATGCATCCTCTTGAACCACTTGCCGCCTTTGATGGGTAGGGTAGTGGTTTCCTGCTCGTCGAGAATGTCAACGGGACAGAAGGTCCAGCCGTTCACTTTCAGCGTCTTGCGATGCTTTTCTGTCGTATCGCGGTCTCCTTCGTAATAGGTGTTCGTCTCGATAATGCTAGCTCCTTTCATGTCCTTTTTGAAAAGAGCTTTCACCCATTCCTTGGGGATAATATTCGGCCCGTTCTGCTCGCCTGTATGCAGTTTCACACCCACTTTGCCACCAATGTTTTCGCTGACTTGTTTATAGGCGTTGATGAGACCTTCGGCCGAGAGTTTACGTGTGAAATATACGACCGATTCGTTGCCCGTTCGTTTTTCATATGGGACGTACTTCTTGCCACCTGTGCCGGCTGTTTTCATGATAGTGTTCAGTCGTTATTTTATCAGGTTTCCGAGAATGCTTCGGCCCAGTTCGCGAGTAGCTGTTCTAGTAGCCGTGCTGACTGTGCTCTTTGTAATCTTCTTGCCGAGGCTTTCCTTTGAACGGCTCTTCTTACCTGTCACAGTATTAGCAACATAGGTGCCAAGAGCTGCAGTAACACTTGTAATGACGGCTGAGATGATTTTCGAGAAGAAACCTTTCTTTTTGCTCTTCTTAGCTGACTCCTTTTCTTCCATTTCGGCTTGCTTCTCTTGTTCTGCCATCTCGCGTTCTTGAGCCCTTGCTGCCTCTTCTTTTTCGCTTTCGGCAAGCAGTACTTCGAAGGCACTCTCGCGGTCTATCATCGTGTCGTAACGGCCGAAGATGCGCGAGGTCTTGATTATAGTGTCACGTTGTGACTCTGTGATTGCGCCGATTTGGCTGAGTGGGAAGAGCACTTTGGCACGCTCCACAACATTTGGAGTTCCCTTTTCGTCGAGGAATGAGACGAGTGCTTCGCCCGTTCCGAGTTCCATGATGGCATCTTCCGTCTTGAAGTCAGGATTGGCTCGGAATGTCTCAGCTGCGGCTTTTACGTTCTTCTGCTCTTTTGGCGTGAAGGCGCGAAGGGCATGCTGAACTCTGTTACCCAGTTGAGCGAGGACCGAATCGGGTATATCTGTGGGGTTCTGCGTCACGAAATAGACGCCCACACCCTTGCTTCGGATGAGTCGGACAACCTGCTCTATCTTGTCTACCAGGCTCTTTGGCGTGTCTGTGAAGAGTGTGTGAGCCTCGTCGAAGAAGAAGACTAGTCGCGGCAAGTCTTGGTCGCCCACTTCGGGCAGACGAGCGTAGAGGTCGGAAAGGAGCCAGAGCAGGAAGGTAGAGTAGAGTTTGGGCTGGTGCATGAGCTTGTCTGCAGCCAAAACATTCATCATGCCCTTACCATCGGCACTCACTTGGAGGAGGTCCATGATGTCGAAAGCAGGTTCGCCGAAGAACTTGTCGGCACCTTGGTTCTCAAGTGCGAGCAGAGCACGCTGAATGGCTCCCACGCTAGCCGTCGAGACGTTGCCGTAGGTTTTGGTCAACTTGGTGGCGTTGTCGGCAATATAGGTCAGCATGGAGCGCAAGTCCTTGAGGTCGAGCAACAAAAGTCCCCTTTCGTCGGCTACCTTAAAGAGAATCGTCATCACGCCAGCCTGCACTTCGTTCAGTTCCATGAGTCGCGACATCAGGTCTGGACCCATGTTCGAGATGGTGGTGCGCATGGGGTGTCCTTGTTCGCCAAAGACGTCGTAGAAACATACGGGACTGCCGTGGAATTGCGGGTTCTCAATGCCGAACTCGGCACAGCGTTTCTCGATGAAGCCTGACATAGCGCCTGTCTGTGATATACCTGAAAGGTCGCCCTTCATGTCGGCCATGAAGCATGGCACGCCAGCCTCAGAGAAAGTCTCGGCCAACACTTGCAGGGTAACAGTTTTGCCCGTTCCCGTAGCTCCGGCAATCAGTCCGTGACGGTTCGCCATCTTACCATTAATGCAAATCGGCCCATTCTGTCCGTGAGCCACATATAAACGTCTGTCTTCAGTTAACATAATACTTACGATTTAATAGTTTATGGCCACAAATGTACAAAAAAGTGAGCACAATGCAAAATAAATTTCAATTTATTTTATTGGTCGGGCAAAAGAAATTCATTACGTCTCAAGACAGTCATTTCCATACCCCCTTAGTAAATCCTAAACGTCACACGTGAAAAGTGGAAACTTCACGTGTTAAATTCGTCAACTTCACACGTGATGTTTGGCAATTACACTAGGGAACTCAAGAAAGGGCTCTCGACTCAATACATCCTTTACCTGGAGAGAAATTTATTGTCGATGAGGTTGTTTGCGATGGCGTAAATGGTGAGGCCTGCAAGAGAGTGTATTTGCAGTTTGCGCGAAATGTTGCGACGATGTGTGATGACGGTATTGACGGAAATGAACAGATGGGCTGCTATTTCTTTGTTCGACATGCCTTGAACGAGACAGACAATAATCTCTTTTTCGCGCTCAGAGATGGATTCCGAGTTTTCTGCGTTCCTGATCATGCTGGAGATGCGAGCCGATACGCCGTCTTCCTTCACTCTTTGTTCCAAGAGCCGAATAGCAGGGACGAATAGCACCTCTTCGACATTGCTGTGGTTGAGGAGCCATTCCTCGTTGTTGTAGATGTCGTAGAGGGTCGCGGTGAGTTGGTTGTTGGCCAGTCCTGCTGGGGGCAGGTACTTGATGATAATGTTCTTCAACTCCTGGAACTTGCCCGTCGTATCGCTGTGATGCTTCGAGAAGATGTCGACATTGTAACCTGTGGTTGGTTCGCCTTTCAGGAGGGCTTCTACGTAGGGGAAGAGAGTTTTCTCCTCGTATTTCATGTGTAGTTGGATGTCGTGTGCATATTCATCGTAGAGCCGCAGTATGAGGGGCTCCAGACCTTCGCCTTTGTTGAGCGAAGCCTCGAGTTCGTGGCGAATGGAGGGCAGCTGGAAGTCGAGGAAATAGCGGTGGGAAGCTTGAAGATAGCCGAGCAGAGTCTTTACGGAAATACGGTCGTCTGTCTCTTTCGGAGTGTATCCGTTGATGAGGAAGTTGACGACGGTGAGGAAGGTGTAGCAGTCTACGTCCTGCTCTCGGCAGACTTCGCTGACCGTCTTGTCGCCAAAGCCGAGCCGAATGCCGAATGCGCTGAGGCCCTGAAGCATACTGTAGTTGTCGCTGATGAGGTCGATCATTTTGTCGTCAGCCTCGTAAAGTTTCAACTTTTTCATAGCGTTTTGTATTGAATTGCGCTGCAAATTTACGACTTTTCTGCGAAGGATGCAATCACAATTATTAGGTAAATCGTTCTTATTTGCTCTTTTTCCTTAATTATTATGGGGTACTCTCTTAATGAAAAACGAGGACTGATGTGCTGTATGGACTATGAGAATACACATTTTTGCGTATTGCGAGTATGCGGGAAGCGCCTTACCTTTGCAGCCGAAAAACGAGATAAAACCCGATTATGAACAACTTCAGAACTATGATTGCAGGTGGTTTGTTGCTTTGCTCGGCGACTGCTTCTGCACAATGGAATACAGACTCGACTGAGATAGACAGTTACGAACGCTTCCGCGTTGGAGGCTATGGCGAGGTGGTGGCTGCCTTCAAGGATTATGGCACGAACCGCTTCTACGGCAGCAGCGAAGGAAATACACGCGTTCATCGAAACACAATAGCTATACCTCGCTTTGTACTTGCTGGCGACTACAAGTTCAACAAGCATTGGAACGTTGGTGTGGAAGTCGAGTTCGAGAGTGGCGGCACAGGAACGGCCTTCGAAATAGAGAACTCGGAGAACGGCGAGTACGAGACTGAGGTAGAGAAGGGTGGAGAGGTTGCCATCGAGCAGTTCCACATCACCTATCACATGAACCAGCATTTCAATGTTCGTGCAGGCCACATCATCGTGCCTGTCGGCTTGAATAACGCTCATCACGAACCCGTCAACTTCTTCGGAACTGTCCGTCCAGAAGGCGAGACAAGCATCATCCCCAATACTTGGCACGAAACGGGCTTGAGCCTCTTCGGTCAGGTTGGCAGGAAGTGGGCTTCGTTCAACTGGGAAGCGCAAGTCGAGGCTGGCTTGAATGCTAACGGCTTCGACCGGAACAATTGGGTGAAGAAAGGCAAGCAAGGCTTCTTCGAGAAGGACAATTTCACGTCGCCAGGCTATGTGCTTCGTCTCAATTATACTGGCGTTCCTGGTTTGCGACTTGGGGCAAGTTGGTATCATTGTCAGAATGCGGCATCGAATGCCGACAAACCTACGACGTATAGTTTCAATGTTCCGGTCAATCTTTGGAGCGTTGATGCACAATACCAACACCGTTACGCCATTGTTCGAGGCAATATTTTGAGTGGCAAGGTGGGCAACTCCACACTTCTCAGCTCACGCAACGTCCGTCAGAGCAATGCCAGCCCTTACTCGAAGACGGCTCCTATTGCAAGCAAAGCTGTCAGTTATGGCGTGGAAGGTGGCATTAGGATGAAAAACTTCTTTGCCTCCACGAAAGCTCCAGACATTATTCCTTTCGCTCGCTATGAATACTATAATGCACAGGAAAAGGGCGAAACAGGACAAGTGATGGAAGCACGACTCAAGACCTCGATGTGGACGTTTGGTTTGAACTATCGCCCCATACCTTATATAATAATAAAGGCTGACTATACGACCCGCAAGATAGGAGGCGGCAAATACAACAGTGAAAACGAGTTCGCTCTTGGTGTTGCCTTTACTGGTTGGTTTAAAGGAAAGAAGAGATTCGACTACATGTAAGATATAAATACTCCATAAAACTAAAAAAAACGACATGAAAAAGAACATTCTTATCATTGGCACAATTGCCATCGCTATGACTGCCGTTTCGTGCAGTAAAGACTCAGACGACAACAAGATTATTGTCGACCCTGTTGAAAAAATGCCCGAAGGAACTGCCGACGTCACAATTAACGAGACCGATGCTAACTTCGCAGACTATCAGACGAACTGGTGCAACTATGCTGCAGCCGTTTCATCTCGCTTGAAGACCGATGCCGAAACACTTTACAAAGCATGGAACGAAGGCTTGAACGGCGAGGAAGCTTACCAAATGACCTTCAAGGAAGTTCGTGGCGCATATTCTAGTCCGAACAGTTGCATCGAGCAAATCATAGACGGTTGCATAGATATCGCTAACGAGGTGGGCGAGAGTAAGATAGGTGACCCTCGTGATAAGTGGGAGAACAAGAAATACACAGAGGCTGTTTATGCCGTTGAATCTTGGTACAGTTATCACTCCATCCAGGACTACGCCAACAATATTCGCTCCATTCAGAACTCTTTCAACTGCACCTATAAGGGTGTTCAAGGCAGTCATAGTATTGCCGCTTATCTTAGGGCTCATGGGCAATCAGAATTTGCAAGCCAAGTGAACGCTGCTATCCAGACTGCTATTAATAGCATAGAAGGCATGGCAGCTCCCTTCCGCAGCCATATCGGCAATCCAAGCGTCATTACAGCTATGGAGGCTTGCAACACCCTGAAGAACGTTCTCAAGACGCTCAAAGCAAAGGTGGAAAGTTTCGAAGGCGAAGCAGAACTGAAGGCTATTGTGGCCGATTATGTTGATGTTGTTGTGCTTCCTACCTATAAGGACCTCATGAATGCTAACGCTGCGCTTCACCAAGCAGTTACGGTTCTTGCGGCAAGTCCCTCGAATGCAACCTTCGAAGCGGCTGCAATGGCTTGGATGACGGCTCGTCAACCTTGGGAAATGAGTGAAGGTTTCCTCTTCGGACCTGTCGATGAGTTGGGACTCGACCCCAATATGGATTCGTGGCCTCTCGATCAAGATGCCATCAAAAACGTGCTCGCAAGTGGTGACTTCTCTGGTCTCGACTGGAGTGGCGATTTTGATGAAGAGAACGAAGGAATTGCTGATGCACAAAGCATCCGCGGCTTCCACACACTCGAGTTCCTGCTCTTCAAAAACGGACAACCAAGAAAAATAGAGAATTGATAATTGGAGAATAACCATTGAAACATAGTATTTATATTTTCCTTGCACTCCTCCTTGTCGCTTGCGACAGGGAGGATGATTGCTTTACAGCAGCCGATTTCGAAACGCACGAGGGCTATGCTTTGAGTGCAGGAACGAGTACAGTCTTCATCAACTCCAGTTTCGCCTACGATACAGAAGCCGATTGGGTGGAGAATATCAAGGCAAACTCGCGAAGATTCATCAATGGAGACGGCCTTTATGATGATGCTCTAACGCAAGCAGCAGGTCTCGGCCCTGTTTATGCCGGTTATTCCTGCGGCTCATGCCATCGTAATGCGGGTCGAACAAAACCTGCTCTATGGACGCAAACAGGCACAGACCCAGACGGCACACCAGTCTATGGTTCTGGCAGTTACGGGTTTAGTGCTATGCTTGTCTATGTGACGAGAAAGAACGGAGCGTTTTTCCAGAACTATGGTCGCGTTCTTCATGACCAAAGTATCTATGGCGTAACGGCTGAAGGGAAACTGGAATGTCGTTGGTACGAAGAGCAATTTGCCTTTCCAGATGGTGAGACGTATAGTCTTGCATTTCCCCAATACACCATTACTGACTGGTATAAAGGTTACGGAGAGACTGGCGAACCAATTAATCCGGAAGAGCTTTTCTGCACGGTTCGCATCCCTCTTCGTCACGTAGGAATGGGGCAGATGATGGCTCTGGACAGGAACGAGATTGAACAACTTGCGGCACAATCGAATTATCCTGAATATGGGATAAGTGGCCGATGCAATTACGTCACAGAGCGTGGCATCCGACAACTCGGACTTTCTGGCAACAAAGCACAACATGCGGACTTGACTGTCGAGTTGGGTTTCTCGTCGGATATGGGCGCGACAAACAGTCGTTATCCAGAGAAGATATGTGAAGGGCAATCGCAAATGCAGGAAGGTTCCATGATGGGACTGCTCTACGACCGTCTTGACGTTACGACTGAGGACATGGAAGATGTTGACTTCTACCTGCACGGACTTGGTGTTCCTGCTCGAAGACTGGGTAGTACGAAGCAACCTGCCGCATATAAAGGACGCACAATTAACGAGAGGGAACTCATCGCGATTGGCGAGCAGAAGTTCTATGAAGCGAAGTGCCATCTTTGTCACGTCACAACCCTCCACACCAAACCTCGCGGAGCAACCCTTCTCAATGGTACAGAGTTGCCTTGGTTGGGCGGTCAGACGGTTCATCCCTATAGTGATTTTCTCCTTCACGACATGGGAAGCGAACTGATGGGAGTCGGTTTGAACGATAATTACGTTAGTGGTTTGGCTCGCGGAAACGAGTGGCGAACGACCCCGCTTTGGGGCATAGGACTTCAGGAAAAAGTTAATGCCCACACTTATTTCCTGCATGATGGCAGAGCACGAAACCTGACGGAAGCCATTATGTGGCATGGTGGCGAGGGTGAAGCCAGCAAAAATCTGTTCGCACGAATGGAGAAGGACGACCGCTCGGCACTCATCAAGTTCTTGGAATCACTTTGAGAAAAATCATAAAACCTTATGAAAAAGACATACATATTACTTTTATTTGCCCTTTTCACAATGCCAAGTATGGCCGAGGAAAACGATAAGGAAAAGGGCATAACGTTCGAAAAGTACAACCTGAAGAGTGCTGATTTGAAGCAGCAGACAGAGAATATCGATATGGAGAACGGCGTACTTGGGATCGCAGACGACAGAGGATTCACCCTTCAGTCTCGTGATGGCAAGTTCATCTTCAAGCCGTATATGTTCTTGCAGACAAGAGGCCAGTACAATTACTATGATGACGAAGGTTTGGACAAAGCGTACAATCAGGACAATGTGGCTAATTCGGGCTTCTCGATGCCGTATGCCATCCTTGGTTTTACTGGCACAACTTTCGGCAGATTGGATTACAACCTGAGCATTAACGCAGCCGGAAGTGGCGGAAACGTTCTGCAACAAGCTTGGGTGGACTACCGCATCTCGCCTGCTGCTCGCTTTCGTGCGGGCAAGTTCAAAACGCCTTTCTTCCACGCTTACCTCACCACTTTGGGCGAAACCTTGTTCCCTTGCTTGCCGACTTCCCTGACAAGTTCGGTCATTTTGCCTTACAGCCTGAACGCCGTAACACCCTCAATAGGTACAGGTTTCGACCTCGGATTCCAGTTTCACGGCAAGATCAAGCTCACTCCTAAAAGGCCGAACAGTTGGATGATGGGTTACGAGTTAGGACTTTGGAATGGTAGTGGAAGTGGCGTCAACACGGCAACGAAGACACTTTCGGATGATGCTCACATCCCCTCGTTGCTGTATGCAGGCCGACTCACCTTCATGCCGTGGGGAAATATGCCTGCCACACAAGGAAACAGTCACATGCTTCAGGGACGACACATGCTTTTTGGCGTGAGCGGAGGCATAAATGTGGAGAGCGAAAGCGAGAGCACGAACGACACGCGAATAGGGGTGGAGTGGAGCATGCTTCACGGCAGATGGTATGCTGCGGCTGAGGCTTATTGGATGCACGTCAGCTTTACGGAGCGACAGAAGATTGACGAGAACTACAATTTCCGGGGTTGCTACGGTCAACTTGGCTATTTCTTTACGAAAAGTCTGCAGGCTGGCTTCCGTTACGACTTTCTCGACCGCAACGGTTCTGGCAAGGATGGTGTCCTGAATATGCCTGCTGCGGTGGTTAATTACTATGTAAACAAGTGCAATCTTAAGCTTTCGGCAATGTATCAGTTCACGGGTAGATACGGTCACGCCACTCAGCTCGACCGTGATAATGACGACCTGGGACTCAGCACACATTCTGCCACCTTGCAACTGCAATACAGCTTCTGAGATGAAATCGACACATTATATATATATAATAGGTTTGCTTTGGGGGCTCGTTTCCTGTGATAGCGGAGACATTCTGGAAAAGGTCTATACAGTTGACGAAAAGGGTTATACGGTAAAGGTGACGGCCCAAGTGAGCGGACTCGGCGAGTGGGAAGGAACGGGCAATACGGTTGCAGTAGCGGGTTTCACGGCAGACAGCAAGTACGCCATCTTGCAAAAAGCTCTGCCCTCGAGTACAGAAGACGGCTTGCCCCTTAGCATAGTATTGTCGAACTTGAGTAGTGAGTTGCAAACTGTGGAACTCGTTTTGACAAATTCCCTCAGGAAACGCATCATCACGCTCGCAACCATAAATATGAACGACTACAGGGACAATTCCGCTCGCGACACGATTCGTCTGGACCTGGGGCGTATCGATGTGGGGCGTTTCGGCGTTCTGCAGACTGGACTTTTCGACCGAGCTTGCATCCAATGTCACGGAGCAAGTGGCCGTTCGGCTGCAGGTCTCAACCTGACGGAGGGTAATGCTGAAGCCGCTTTGGTGAATGTCCCGAGTTCTCGAAAAGAAGGATATCTTCGTGTGGAAAGCGGTAATGCTGAGGGTTCGCTGCTTCATCTCATCCTGAACGAAGGTGGCGAGAACCTCCTTTCGCACAATCATACGGAAATCCTGAGCAGCCAATTCAAGTCGAACCTCGAGGAGGTTTCGGGCCTCATCGACAGTTGGATTGAAAACCTCCCATAGTTAGATTGAAAACGTAACACTATATAATTGCCATCATAACACTATACGATTGCCAACGTAACACTATACGTTTGCATTTTAACTACGCCTCGTTTTCCAACACGACACAGTACAACATTAAATATCACATAACGCACCATGCAATTTAAGAAAAAATACTTTGAAAAAATCGGTGCCACAATCGAACTGACGGCCTTTGCCCCGGAGAAAAAGACTGCGGAAATCCATGCGATTCTGCATGTCGAACCCAAGGGCGAGACGTTCCAGGAGCAGTTCCGACGCATCTGTCAGGCAGAGGCGCAACTGCTTGATATGGAGGACGTTAAAGGCGCTAAGCCTGTCTTCAAAAGGTACTTCCTCTCGGATGCCACCAACCAGAGGCCCTTCATGAAGCAGGACGATTCGTGCACCGTCTCGTACATTCAGCAACCGCCCCTGGACGGAAGCAAAGTCGCGGCTTGGATCTATCTGCAACGGGGGACGGAAATCCTCCCGAATGCCGACAGGCTGGGCTCTACTGCAGTCAGTCACAACGGCTACGAACACCTTTGGACGATGGGTCTGATGATAGGCGAAGGAAGCAGTTACAGCCAGACACAAACGCTCCTGGAGGACTATGAGGAACTCCTCGAAGAACACCAGATGACGCTGGAGGACAATTGCATCCGTACCTGGTTCTTCGTCAGGGACGTCGACACGCAGTATAAGGGGCTCGTCCTTTCGCGTTGGGAGAACTTCGCCCAGCATGGACTGACGCCTGAGACACACTACATTGCCTCGACTGGAATCGGTGGGAATCCGTCCGATCCGAAGGCCATCATCCAGCTCGGAAGCTATGCCCTGAAGGGTTTCAAAGCGGAGCAGCAACACTATCTCTACGCAGCATCGCACCTGAACCGCACTGCCGAGTACGGCGTGACCTTCGAGAGAGGCACGCTCCTCAAGTTTGGTGACCGTAATCACGCCATCATTTCAGGAACCGCGAGCATCAACAACAAGGGCGAGGTGGAACATGTTGGCGATGTGGAAATGCAGACAAAACGGATGTGGGAGAACGTGGAGACGCTTCTTGCGGAAGCTGGAATGACGATGAACGACGCTGCGCATCTGATTGTGTATCTGCGAGATGGAGCCGACTACGAAATGGTCAGCCAGATGTTCAAGAAGAAATTCCCTCACATTCCCACAGTCTTCACCCTCGCTCCTGTCTGTCGTCCGACCTGGCTCATCGAGATGGAATGCATGGCAATTCGTTCCGCAAGGAACGACAGTTTTAGCGATTTTTAATCGCAAAACTGCGGAAGTTAAAGGGGAAGTTAATAAGCTTTGCTTATGGAAGTTAAAAGGGAAGTAAACTCGCTACGCTCGCGGAAGTAAAAAAGGGAGTAAAAAAGGACAATACCAAACACGCTCGTGGAAGTAAAAAAGAACAATAGCTTTAGCCACAATTTCAAGGATCTGGAGTGCTGGCAGCAGGCGCATGAGTTTGTGAAAGCAGTCTATACTGTTACGAAACAATTCCCTGAAGATGAACTTTACGGGCTTACTTCGCAGTTTCGACGTGCTGCAGTCTCTATTGCAGCCAACATCTGCGAGGGCTATCGCAAGTTGAGCCGTGCAGACAAACTTCGCTTCCTGAACATTTCGCAAGGGTCGCTCGAAGAATGTCGCTACTATATCATACTGTCATACGACATCGAATATATCGACAAAGCGACTCACGACAGACTAGAATACATCCTCAGCGGAACCAGTTGGAAACTCAACGGCTACGCCGAGGCCATAAGTCAAAACAAAGGAATAACTAATGAATAAAATATATAATAGAAGTTAAAGTGGAAGTAAATTCGCTACGCTCATGGAAGTTAAAAGGGAAGTTAAAAAGGACAATACCTTTATGCACTTGGCATCCCAAGCTATCGTCCAGCGCGAAGCGCTTAACTTCCAGCCAGCAACGCTGGTTTAACTTCCATTTTAACTCCCACTTTAACTCCATATAAAAAGATATTATGAAAGCCGGCATAGTAGGATTGCCCAATGTAGGCAAATCAACCCTCTTCAACTGCCTCTCGAGCGCGAAAGCTCAGGCTGCCAATTTCCCTTTCTGCACCATCGATGCACAGCTGGGACAGGTAACGGTCCCCGACGAAAGACTGACCAAACTGGCCGAACTGGTGCACCCTGGTCGCATCGTTCCCGCAGTTTGCGACATCGTCGACATTGCCGGACTGGTGAAAGGTGCCAGCAAGGGCGAGGGCTTGGGCAATCAGTTCCTCGCCAACATCCGTGAGTGCGACGCCATCATCCATGTGCTCCGCTGCTTCGACAACGACGGAATCGTGCATGTTGACGGCAGCGTGGATCCTGTTCGCGATAAGGAAATCATCGATGCGGAACTGCAGATCAAGGACCTCGAGACCATCGAGAACCGCATCAAGAAGGTGGAGAAACAGGCTCGCGTGGGTGGCGACAAGCAGGCTAAGATTGAGCTTGACGTCCTGCTCAAATACCAAGATGCCCTGAACAAGGGTTTGAGCGCAAGAACCGTAACCTTCGACACAGAGGATGAAATAGCGGCTTCGAACGGACTCTTCCTGCTCACGACAAAGCCTGTCCTGTATGTCTGCAACGTCGATGACGCTTCGGCTGCCACGGGAAACGCCTATACGGAAGCCGTCAAGAAAGCCATCGAGGGCGAGGATGCCGAAATGCTGATCATCTCAGCACAAACAGAGGCCGACATCGCAGAACTCGAGACTTACGAGGAAAAGCAGATGTTCCTCGAGGATCTGGGGCTTTCGGAAAGCGGTTGCAATCGCCTCATCAAAGCCATCTACCACCTGCTCACTCTGCAGACCTTCATCACGGCTGGCGAGATGGAAGTGAAGGCTTGGACTTTCCGCCGCGGTTGGAAGGCTCCGCAATGCGCTGGCGTCATTCATACGGACTTCGAGAAGGGCTTCATCCGTGCGGAAGTCATCAAGTACGAAGACTACATAAAATACGGAAGCGAAGCCGCCGTTCGCGAAGCCGGCAAGATGAGTGTGGAGGGTAAGGACTATGTGGTGCAGGACGGTGACATCATGCATTTCCGTTTTAACGTTTGACGTTAAACGGATTAAAGATTAAAGATTAAGGATTAAGGCTGTTACCAAAAGCCCGTTATAGATGGAAGATTTCTATTATAGAAAATTGGAGGTTTATAAGCGTGCCAAGGCTTTGTCCCATTCTGTCTGTAAACTTACCAAGACCTTTCCTGTTGACGAACGCTTTGCCTTGTGCGACCAACTACGCAGAGCTGTAATGTCAATCCCTATCAACATTGCAGAAGGCTTTGGAAGGTTCTCTGCCAAAGAAAAAGCTCACTTCATACAAATAGCCTATGGATCGCTCAATGAAGTTATGTGCGAGTTAGAGTTATCATTAGACGAGAACTATATAAACGAAGAACAACTGAAAGATTTTGAGCAACAAATAAGACCCCTTAGCAAACAACTGTCTTCTCTGCATAAATCAATAATAGGTAACGGAGATTACAACCCCACACAATCAAGCCTTAATCCTTAATCTATAATCCAAATCTAACAAACCTTAATCTTTAATCCATAATCCTTAATCTGAAAATGTTACATTTTCAATATATAACCTGGAACCCTGATATTGTTGCTCTCGACTTGGGCTTCTTTGCTATTCGCTGGTACTCGTTGTGCTGGGCAATTGGCCTCGTGGCGGTGTATCTGCTCATGCACAAACTCTATCGACAGCAAAAGATTAGTGAGGAACAGTTCGATCCGATGTTCGTGTATTGTTTCCTCGGCATTCTGATTGGCGCAAGACTCGGGCATTGCCTGTTCTACGAGCCTGGCTATTATCTGTCGCATCCACTCGAAATGCTGCTGCCTGTTCGCAATATCCCAGGCAAAGGTTGGACATTTACCGGCTATGAAGGCCTCGCCAGTCATGGTGGCACACTTGGCTTGATGATTGCTCTTTGGCTGTATGCCAAGCACGTGAAGCTGCGTTTCCTGCATGTCCTCGACAATGTTGCCATCGTGACACCCATTTGCGCTTGTGCGATAAGGCTCGGCAACCTGATGAACTCAGAGATAATAGGTCGCCCAACCGATGTGCCCTGGGCTTTCATCTTCGAGAAGGTGGACATGCTCCCTCGCCATCCCGGACAGCTCTACGAGGCGATTTGCTACGCCATCTTCTTCGGCATACACTGGTTCTTCTACCGTCGTTATCCGCAGAAAGTGGGCACAGGCTTCTTCTTCGGGCTCTGTCTTTTCCTGATATTCATGAGCCGAATCTTCATCGAATACACGAAGGAGAATCAGGAAGCTTTCGAGGATGGCATGCTCCTGAACATGGGGCAGTTGCTCTCCATACCCTTTGTCGTGCTTGGTCTTTACTGGATGTTCAAATCTTCAAGCGCAACTGAAAAGACAAATCGTTCTTCCAAGGGCTAAGAATTGCCTGCAAGCCGCTGCCTTGCTCATCTCTGTCGAAGTAGCGAACCATTCCGTATCGCCCTTCTAACATCCACTTTCCATTGTTGCTTTGCCAGCGACAAGTCAGGACTCCGAGCACTCCATGCCCGTAATATGAGGCAGAAGAGATTGTGCTATAGAGGGCTGGTTGCTGGAGATAGATGCGACTCATATAGTCGTCGGTATGGAAATAACCAAGCTGGCCATTGAATGTCAAGTTCGGTTTGGCAAGCATAAAGCGAGCATTCTGGCTGAACAAAAAGCCGTTATTGCCTAATACACTATGGAAAGAGCCTGTTGTCTGCAAACGCCACTTGGCAGAAGGCTCGCAAGTCCATTGCAGTTTGACACGATGATGCGGCTCCATGACATCGGCATTTTCCTTCCTTTTCAATTGATAGCGAGCCAACAAAGAATGCTGACTTGAAAAGGTGTAAACGCCTTGCAGCATGAACTCCTGACCTGTGCTGCTATGCGTCATACGATAGCGCGGCCAAGGATGGTGGAAGAAGTCGGCATAAGCGGTAAGTTGCAATCCCGTCAAAGGCTCGGCTTGCAGATGCAGGAGCACGCCACTCTCGTTCTGGGCATTACTATTTTCGGCGAGCGAACTCGCATAAAACGAGTAGTATTGGTAGGCATAAAACCTCTGAACAGCAGAGACAATGTAGTTCCGAGCAATCGTCCACGAAGCGCGATTGATGGTTGCCCAGCCATCTCCAACAGAACTGTAGGCTGTTTCGCCAGCAAACGAGAAACGATAACGCGTATAGCCATAGTTCAGTCCAATCACGCCAAAGGAACTTCCCTTCGGATAGATAGCGCGGTATTGTTGTGTGCCAGGATTAAGCGTTCGACTGAACTTCCTCCAATAGCCTGTAGCTCCCAGATGAAAACCTTTGTTATACCACTCAACATTACCACCCAAGACCGTACTTCCCACGTTCCTCTTTCGCTCCCATTCCGATTCTGTTCGATGATAGCCGCTGGTAAGAAGCGTCTGCACCTCTCCCTGATTGGTCAACGTGGCGTCCCGTTTTCGATAAGATGCAAAAGTGCTCAAGTTGATATGCTTGCCTAAAGAGAGCGTCACGGCAGCCCCTCGAAGGAAGTTCGTCTCGTCCATTCCTTTCATAGGACGAATGCCGCCTTGTGTTTTGAGTGTCGGTGTACTCTTGCTATTCCAGACATTTCCGCCAACAACCAAACCTTCGCCAAAGCCTATACGATAATCTCCTACAATAGCTCGCTGCAAAATACCCACATCATGCAACATCGCATAAGCTCCATAGCTGTCGTAAAAGCGCTCGCCTGCATCTTTTTCCATCCGGAAACCTGCTTGGAAGTGCCGATTGTTTCCCAAGGTATAGCGGACACGATGGTAGAGTGCGTCGCCACGATAACTGTTCTCTTGTTGCTGCCCAAGTCTATAATAAAGAGGTATGTCTAGACGCGAGGAAAAATCATTCCGCAGGTAACTGAACAGCCGTTTGTCCTCCTCTTTCTTCTCTGGCTCGGCATAGACAAACAAAGAGATGCGTCTTCGAGTCACATCGTCAATAAGCGGAACAAGCCGCAGTTCCGCCAATGTCTGCATTTGTCCATGAAGGTAGATATAAGCATGTATCTGCTCAATCTGGGCTTCAGACAAAAATGGCAACTGCAGGAAGTCCTCCACAGTTGCCGTATTGATGTTCAAAGGATGCTCGGAGAGTTCCTTCAGTTCCTGTAGATGAAGTTGCAAGTCCTCCTCTTCTGCCCGCTCCACATCGCTTGTGTATTCCTCTACGAAGTCGTCCCAATCATACTTTTGCGCAGCTAAGGAAGACGCGAAAAGCATGAAAAAGAGGAACAGAGGCAGGCGCATATCTTCACATTATATTATAAGAAGAATGTGGTAAAGGTCAGATAGCGATTCCGCCGCGCTTTATGGTGTAGGTGCCGGCTGTGTATTCCTTCGAAGTCGTCTCGCCGGGAAGTGTGACGGTGGCTGTGGCGCCTTTCGGGATGGTGAAGGTCCATGTCCATTGGTCGCCTTTATAACGCCATTCGCTCTTGATGAGGCCGGCTGCCGATTTGTACTCCGCCTTGAGATGTCCCAGGCGTCTGTCGGGCACGGGTTTCATTATGATGTGCTTGAAACCAGGCTCCTTCGGGTCAGCAGCAATGCCGGCTGCAGTCTCCCAAAGCCATTCGCAGACGCATCCGTAAGCATAATGATTGAAACTGTTCATGCCGCGCGGACCCATGCCGCCATCCACGGTATACGAGTTCCAACGCTCCCAAATGGTCGTTGCGCCGTTATCGACGGAGTAGAGCCACGACGGGTTCTTGTGTTGGAAGAGGAGTTCGTAGGCGATATCCTGCATGCCGTTCTCGGTGAGGGTTTGCATGAGGATGCTCGTGCCGAGGAA
>JAGCFN010000190.1 GCA_017650085.1 Bacteroidaceae bacterium
TGAGCTTAGCAGCCTGAGCATGGTGATACTGCGGAATGTCGAGCATAGCGCCGCGGATAGCAGCTTCAGCGTTCTTCACAGATTCCGGGTACATCTGGTTTTTCTTGTACCAAGAAGAGCTGCGGTCGTAACGCTTCACCACTTCGTAACGGTGAGCCTGAGCATCATCAAACTTCTGCTGAACGATCAAGATTTCGATCATGGCGATATCGGCGAGCGGAGCGTCGATATAGTCCGGGTTGATGTTCATCAAGCGCTTGAAGGACTGGACAGCTTCTTCGTTACGGTCATGGTCCTTGTTCTTCATACCGATACGGTAGTAGACAGAGTCCTTGAACGCAACCTTCTTGTCCTTCAAGAAAGCTTCAGCTTCCTGGACACCACCACCTTCCAAGTCAGAGAAGGAGGCTGCCATGAAGTCCATAGCTTCAGGACGCAAGTCCTTCGGATACTTACCGGCGTCAGCACCGACGATGTAGTCGTAGTACTGCTTAGCAGCGATTTCGTATTCGGCAGTGTTATAGTAAGATTCTGCCAAGTGGTACATGGCGAGAGCCGCTTCCTTACCCGTGAGGTTTTCGAAACCAGTCACCTTCTTATAGGCACTGATAGCGTCCTTGAACTTACGGTTCATGAAGTGGTATTCAGCAATACGGAGCCATGCCTTCGGCACAAGACCGTTGTCCGGGAAGTCTCTAACAAGCTGCATACGGAGCTTGTAAGCCTTGTCGTCTTCACCACTGGCTTCCTGCACTGCGGCAGCCTGGTAAATCACGGTCGGAGCCTTGGATTCCTTCGGATACTTGTCGATGTATTCAAGGAAGTAGCCCAAGGACTTCTGGTGATCGGCCTTCGGGAACTGGTTGATGTTAGCGCACTTTGCCGGCTTGTTATCACGGTCAGCGCACCATGCGACATCTTCTTCGTACTGGGCATTCTTGTCGAGGAACTGCTTTTCTTCGAGCAAGAACTGGTAGTGACCAAGCTGCTGCAAGGAGCTTGCGCAACGGTTACTGACTTTGCCCTTGCAACGTTCTACCTGACGTTCCCATTCGGCAATAGCGTCACGCATGCCCTTTTCGTCAAGACCGCCAGAGCGGCAAGCCTGTTCGGCCTGGTTCTTTGCAACTTTATAGGAGCTGGCGCACTGTTCATAGCCAGAGTTGCCCTTTCCAATGGACTTGCACTTTGCAAGCAATTTCTTAGCTTCGTCCGTTTTTTCTTTACACGGATCCGATGCAGCAAAAGATGTTCCAATCATGGAGCAAACGATTGCTGAGACGAGCAAAAGATTTTTCATCGTTCTCTATCCACCTATTATATCAAAATAAAGGGACGGGCCCGGATTACTCCAGGTCCTCCAAGCCAGTATCTGCAGCGCTGCCACCAGGACCGGCAACCTTGGTTCTTGCAGTAGCCAATGTAAAGCCAGCGTCTTCCAAAATGCGCTTGCGGTTAGATTCAAAGCGGTCACTCTGGATAGATCTCTGCATGAACGATGCGTAATCTTCAATAGACTGATTAGCCTTATTGAACGTCGGGCGCAAAGCTTCACGCTTGCTTTCCACACGCGGAGTCGGCAACTGACGAGCGAGATCCAAAGCAATCACCTGGACTGAGTCGAACTGGCTCTGCATGGAATCATAAGCCTGACGGGCGCTGTCACGTGCGGCGACAGAGACAATCGGCTGTTCCGTGCGCTTCACAGCTTCTTCCAAAGCCGTGATAGCACCATTGTAATCCTTCTTCATGAAGTGGCAGTAACCAATCACGAGGTAGGCTTCAGAGACGAGGAAGGATTCCGGAAGGTTAGAGATAATCCACTTGGCATGCTTCATAGCTTCATCCGGCTTGTTGACCTTGAGGAAGGACCATGCAATACCGAGGCGAGCTTCGTCGAGCACCGGAGAGCCTTCCTTGACCTGGCCGTACAGCTGAGCAGCAGCGGCGATGTCCGGCTTTTCACCAGAGAAGAAGAGGTGGCCGAGCTTAACTCTTGCAGCGTCCTGCAAGTCAAGTTCGGACTTGTTGGACACCGGCTGTTCCGTAATGTCGCGGAAGCAGTTTTCAGCTTCGTCAAACTTACCCATACGGCTGTTTGCGATACCCATGGTATAGCGAGCGTAGAAGTAGTTTGCGTTACCCGGAAGAATGGAGGCGAGCAGGTCGACAGATTCCTGATAGAGGCCCTGTTCGAACTTGATCTGGCCGGCAA
>JAGCFN010000191.1 GCA_017650085.1 Bacteroidaceae bacterium
AGCGACCTCACCGGCGAGCGCGGCTCACTGATGGGTGCCATCCAGGGTTTGCTCCTGGCTCAGTACGAAGTGCTCCGCGAGAATGGTCACACGCCCAGCGAAGCCTTCAACGAGACCGTGGAAGAGCTGACACAAAGCCTCATGCCTCTGTTCGCTCAGAAGGGTATGGACTGGATGTACGCCAACTGCTCGACCACTGCACAGCGTGGTGCCCTCGACTGGTTCCCCCGCTTCCACGACGCCATCAAGCCCGTCATGGAGCAGCTCTATGCCAGTGTGAAGTGCGGCAACGAAGCTCAGATCAGCATCGACTCCAACTCCAAGCCTGACTATCGCGTTGGTCTTGAGAAGGAACTTGCAGCCCTCCGCGACAGCGAAATGTGGCGCACAGCCGAGACCGTTCGCAAACTCCGTCCCGAGAATAACTAAGGCCCCCTCTAAATCTCCCACGAGGGAAGACTTAAACAAAAAGAAAGCCGCTTCGAACCCGAGGCGGCTTTTTTGCTATCATACAGGCTACTCTTAATCTGACAATGTAGTTTTGTTAGATTTGTTAGACGGAGGTTTCGAAAAATTGTTGTACCTTTGTACTCGAAATAAAACATCATAATATGAGAAAGATACTATTCCTGTTGGTTGTGTTTGCTTTGACCTCTGTTTCCGCCGATGCTCAATTCCTTTTCCGCGTTAGCGGGAATGGGCTGAAGAAGCCTTCCTACTTGTTCGGCACGATTCATACGCTCCCGGGCGTTCTATTGGATAGCATCCCTTCTTACCAGAAAGCGGAGGCTAAATGCCAGCAACTCTTCGCCGAGATGGATATCACCGACCAACAGAAGAAAAACGAGTTTATAAATAGCGGACAAGAGGCTTTGATGCTTCCTGACAGCATGACCATCTACGACCTTCTCACTCCCGAACAGTTGGAACTGCTGAAAACCGTTATGGCGAAGCAAACGAGAGAGTTGATTATGGCGCGGACAACGGACGAGGAGGCGAAGGCTAGAATGACGGACGAGAAGTTCTACTTGTCTGCGGAAGTGGGCTTAGAGCAGATGAAGCACTTAATGCCTCTCGCCTTTTCTTCTACTATCGACCTGTTGATCAACACCTCCTTTGCAACCTTCTCGGGCACTATCATCGACCAGACCTGCATAGAAAGGGCTAAGGAGCGCAATATGGCTATCGGACAGCTCGACCAGGTGCAGCAGGACAGCTTGGCAAAGATGCGCGAGACTTTGATGCAGAACATCCCTGCTCAGGTGGACACCCTCGTGAATGTCCTCAACACCTACGAGCAGCGCAAGCAGAGGGGTGCCGAGCAGAAGCATTTCTTCGAGAAATGCAAGGAATACTGGATGGCAGGCGACTACGAAGGCTTTATGCAGTTGTGCGACGAGACGGATTTTGTCGAGAAGAGTCCGCAACTGCTCAAGGCGCGCAACGAGAAATGGCTGCCCAAGATAAAGGAGGCGATGAAAGCATATCCCACAATCTTCGCCTTTGGAGCAGGACATCTGGTTGGGCCGAGCGGCGTCGTCCAAATGCTTCGCGACGCAGGATACAAGGTGAAACAGATAAAATAGGAAAGCGACAAGCCAATTAAGAGAGAAAGCTAAATACTATGGAAACAAAGAAACGTAACAACCTGACTCGTAGGCAGTTCCTTGCTTGCGGGACTGTGGCGGCAGCAGGGATGGCGCTACCCGTCGATATGAGAGGAGCTGAGAAAAGCCAGGCAGGGAAGGCTCCGAAGGGCTCGGCTTTCACCATTTGGCAGATTCCTTCGCACAGCAACACTATCGGCAACTCGTATGTCTTCCAGACGAAAACGGGGAAAGTCGTCGTGATGGACGGCGGTTACCCAGAAGAAGCGTACACTCTGCGTGGCTTCATCGGGGCTTTGGGAAACGAGGTGGAGGCTTGGTTCATCTCGCATCCGCACGACGACCACATGGGCGCTCTGTGGGAAATCCTGAAGAAGGGTACGCAGGACCTCAAAATAAAGGCCATCTACCACTCCAGCATTACGGACAAGGTGATCGACGCCGAACCATCGGAAGCCAAAAAGACCAGAGACTTCTATGACAGGCTCAGCAAATGTGATGCAAAAGTCGTGGATATACAACAGGCCGGACAGGTGTTCGACTTCGACGGGATGAAACTCAAGA
>JAGCFN010000192.1 GCA_017650085.1 Bacteroidaceae bacterium
CAAGCAAGCATGCCAAGAATGAGGATTAACTGTCGTTTCATTGCTTCTTCTTTTTATCTCTTTTTCTTACCTTTTACGGCAGGTTTGTACTCCTTGCTGAAGGAATAGGGAGCCGCATCAGCCGTCGTTCCACGCTGTTGGTTGGGCTGGGACTGCATGGTATAGTCCATCTTCATGCCTGCAACAAGGTCTGTGTGCTTGACAAAGTTCTTGCCATACTCAGCACCATTAACCTTGAGAGTTCCTACATAACGGTTCTCGTCACTTTGCTGCGGGGCAGTAATGACAACATCCTTGCCGTTCTCGAGGTGCAAAGTCATCTTCTTGAAGTAAGGAGCCCCAAGAACATACTCTCCACTACCAGGACAAACAGGATAGAAGCCCATAGCCGTGAAGATGTACCAAGCAGATGTCTGGCCATTATCCTCATCTCCGCAATACCCGTCAGCATGAGCATTGTACATACGATTCATGGTCTCTCGAAGCCAATACTGTGTCTTCCAAGGCTGACCGCTGTAGTTATACATATAAATCATATGCTGGATGGGCTGATTGCCGTGAGCATAGTTGCCCATGTTCATGATTTGCATCTCACGAATCTCATGGATAACTCCACCATAATAACTGTCGTCGAAGATTGGAGGAAGGATAAATACGCTATCGAGCATCTGGTTGAAGACATCATTTCCACCCATCAAGTCGATAAGTCCTTGAGGATCATGGAACACACTCCAAGAGTAATGCCAGCTGTTTCCTTCAGTGAAAGCATCTCCCCACTTGAATGGATTGAAGTTGGGAGCCCATTCGCCATTAGCAAGTTTACCGCGCATAAGATTATGGCTCTTGTCGAAGAGGTTCTTGTAGTTGAAGGCGTGCTCGGCATAGACCTTAATCTCTTTTTCTGGTTTACCAAGAGCTTGACCCAATTTATAAATGCTCCAATCGTCGAAAGCATACTCCAAAGTACGAGCCGCACTCTCGTTGATGCTGTCATAAGGCACGTAACCTAGGCGATTATAAGTGGCCCATTGCTTTCTGCCGCTGGTTGTGCGAGGCAGATCAGCATTAGCTCCGTGCTTGACAGCTTCCCAAAGTGCGTCGATATCATAGCCTCTGATGCCCTTGAGATAAGCGTCTGCAACCACACTTGCCGAGTTGTTGCCAACCATGCAGGCACGATGACCAGGAGCACTCCACTCAGGCAGGAACCCACTCTCCTTGTAAGCATTGGCCCAACCCTCTTGCATCTTCTGGCTCATACCAGGATACATCAGGTTAACCAACGGGAAGAGAGCGCGGAAAGTGTCCCAGAAACCTGTATCTGCGAAAAGATAACCTGGGAGAACTTGCCCGTTATAAGGACTATAATGCACTACTTGGCCAGCCGCGTTAATCTCGAAGAAACTGCGGGGGAACAGGGTGCTGCGATAAAGGCAACTGTAGAAAGTACGCAAACGATCAACGTCACTATTATCATCCACATCGATGACACTCAGCACTTTGTTCCATTCTTGACGTCCAGCCTCTGAGATTTCCTCAAGACTTTTGCTGCCAAGTTCCTTGAGATTCTGTTCTGCTTGCTCGATGCTAATGAATGAACTTGCCACACGAACATTGATTTGCTCGCCTCTCTTCGTTTGGAAGCCAACGGCAGCAGCAGCATGTCTGCTTCTCATCTCGAGACTTCGACTCTCTTTTCCTTCGTCGGCAGTTGAGGTATAGGTGAAGGGACGGTCGAACTGCAGCACGAAGAAGTTCTTGAAATCGCGAGGCACACCGCCACTATTGCGGGTTGTATAGCCAACAACCTTGTTTTCTTCTGGTATCACTTTCACGTAAGAACCTCTGTCGAAAGCATCCACGATGACAAAGCTCTTGCCTTCTGGCATTGTGAAACGGAAGATGGCAGCACGATTGGTGGGTGCTATCTCAGTCGTTATGTCGTAGTCTGCAAGATATACCTTATAATAATGTGGCTTGCTGACCTCGGCTTTGTGGCTGAACCAGCTTGCGCGCTTGTCCTCGTCATAGATGGGAGCATCGCCACATTCGGGCATGATGTTGAACATCGCATAGTCGTTCATCCAAGGACTTGGCTGGTGAGTCTGCTTGAAGCCGCGTATCTTTTCGGCATCATAAGTGTAGCACCATCCATTTCCCATCTTGCCTGTCTGGGGTGTCCAGAAGTTCATGCCCCAAGGCACAGCAATGGCTGGATAAGTGTTACCCGTAGACAGACCGCCAGTAGAATGTGAGCCGACAAGCGGATTAACGTATTGTACAGGATCGTCTATCGCAAATGTATTTGCGCAAAAGAGAGCGGCAATGACTGCCAAAACGAGTTTCTTCATATTATAACTCCTTAATCTTTACGTTCTTGAACCATACTTCGTTGCCATGATCTTGCAGGAGAATGCGACCATCACGGTTGCCAAAGTCGGGCCAATTCTTGTACTTACTGTAAGCCACGAGTGCGTTCCATTCCTGGGTATTGCGCTCATATTCAAGCATCTTCACGCCATTGAGCCAATGCTCTACATGGTTGCCCTTAACGATAACAGTAGCTGTGTTCCAAGCAGTAATGTCGAAAGGCTTCTGCTCTGGTGCAGGAATGAGGTCGTAAAGAGAGGCAAGCTTGCGATTTCCCTTCACTCCGAGCTTTGCATCAGGATGACGCAAGTCGTCGAGAATCTGGAACTCGCAACCGATGGCACTACCCTCGCCCTGATTCATATCTGGGTCTACGAAGTACTTGATGCCGCTGTTGGCACCTTCGGTAATCTTGAAATCGACTTTCAAGATGAAGTTGTGATAGGTCTTGTCTGTTACAATATCGCCACCATTTCCACTTTCGGCTCCATTTGCAGCTTCCACTTTCAGGACTCCATCCTCGATGCGCCAACCTTTCTGAGGAAAGGTCTGAAGCTTTGCGCCACGCCATCCGTTGGTTGTCTTGCCGTCCCAAAGGAGTTTCCAACCTTCGCGCTGTTCCTGTTCGGAGAGAACATTGTCCGTTGTAGGAGCTGAAGCAGGCTGCTCAACCACTTTCTTTACCTTTGCAGATGCTGGCAGGATTGCCAACATCGCCATTACCAATATCGTTTTTTTCATTGTTTTTTGTTGGTTAAATGACTTGTATGTTATCCTTAATCAAGTTTGTAGAACTCTTCCCAACCACGGCGAGGAGGCATGCCTGAAAGCATGGCGTTTGCGAACTCGTTGTTTGTGAACTTCTTTGTTCGTGGGTCGAAGAAGAGCTGGGTGTTCAGTCTTTGGGCAATTACGCCAAGACAGAAGACCTGACACAGTACGCCTGCGATCTGAAAGGGAGAGCGCGTCTTCTCTTCTCCCTTGCAAGCACGAAGGAAGTTGAGGTAGTGATTGCTTGGGCTCTTAGGCAC
>JAGCFN010000193.1 GCA_017650085.1 Bacteroidaceae bacterium
CCAAAGAATGCTCGACCAGATAGAAGACCTCAAGGCAGAGTGTCAATAGGCGTTCTCCTCCGTCGCAAGTGGGGACTTGCTCCCCTCTGCGCGGTCGCAATGACATTCAGTCATTGCTGTAAACACCGCGTTCGCCCACAGGTGACGGCTCATATCGACATGGCCGTTGGGCTTAAAGGTGACACCCTCTTCTTCCAACAGGATGCGTTGCCGCTTCCAACCCGGGGCCGTGCGACCTTGGACGTTGACGACTCTGTGACAAGGCAGCAACTCGGCTCCAGGCGTGTAGCGAAGTGTCCGTCCCACCATTCGGGCATGGCTCGGCCAACCTGCCAAAGTGGCGATGAGGCCGTAAGTCATCACACGACCTGGCGGTATCTGTGCCACGATGCTCAGCACGGCATCGCGAAACGCCCGAGCCTCCTCAGCCGACATCTTGTCGAAACAATCCCTCATCATGCTAACGTTTCTTGGGCTTGGGGGCAGGCAAAGCCTTACACGTTTCGCGGACGAGCATCGAAAGATAGTCGCGGTCGTCCACGTCGGCGATGTAGAAGTAATCCTTCGCTCCATCGTAAGGAGGGCGCATCTCAACGGCTCGCAACAAAGGACGAACTACTTCGGTGGGCTTCAGGTAGAAGCGGTCGTCGCAAATAAGGCCGAATATCTTGCCGTCGCAGTAAATGCCGTAGTCGCCAAACATCTTCCTAGTCATGATTTCTCCTGCGCCGCCACATTGCTCGGCGATGTATTCCACAAAGTCTGCCCTGCTTGCCATTGTTCTTCTGTTGCCTTAATCCTTGATTCTTTTCTGCAGTTCGCGGTGTGCTTCGAGGAGGTTCCAGATGCCGTCTTCCGAGAGAACTCCGCGCTTCAGGTTCTTTGGCAAGCGTCCTGCCTCGTCGTCAGCAAAGTCCTGCTTCCAGTCATCGCTGCCGTAATAGCTGGTGAGGGCAGCAATGTCCTTCTGCACCTCTTCGTACTTGTCGAGCGCAGAGGAGAGCCTTTTCAAGGCAGCCGAGGCACGGTTCAAGTGCCGCTCCATCTTGCGAATACGTTGAAGTTGTTCATCCATGAGGTTTGAAACATTGAAACTGTAAAACATTATAACCTGATGTCGGCTTCGAACTGAATCTCTTGCGCAGGCAGGATGCAGTCGCTGACAATCTTCAGATTGCTTGCGTCGGAGGTCGGCACAGCCTTTATCTCTATGAGAAGCTCTTCGCCTGGCAAGAGTCCTCGTAAGGAAGTCTCAGAACGGACGTCTCCTATCGCGAACCAAGCGTCGCGATAGGGTGGGGCAACGCCTTCGTTGGTGACAAGCAAGCGAGTGGATGTACCGTTTGTCTCGCACCTTTTGACCACGAAACGATAGCCCGTGGCCATCGAGCCTTCGCGGAACCTCGTAGCCGTAGCGATGCCTCCTCGAGGGGCATCATTGGCTATCATGAAGGTGATGTGATACTTCGCGGCCTGCTCTTCCCAAGTCCGTCCATACAGACCGTCGGGACTGAGGAAGCTCTTTTGGTCGTTAGGGGAGTAGTAACTTATCTCACCACCGCAGACGCCTGTCTGCCATCGCTTGCCCTCTCCGATGGCGTTCCAGCACCTCTCGTTGAAACCGCTGCCGCTGCCTATCTCGTGCGACTTGTGCATGAACGAGTCGTCAAACAGGCCAAACCTTCTCGCCATCAACGTGTTGTTCTCTACCACGGGAGAATATCTCTTGTCGCCAGCATCAACGGAAACGGCCCAAGGAATGCCTGTCATCGTCGTGTCGAGGTGCTCGAAGAACTGTCGCTGGAAGTCTTTCGTGGGGAAGTTCTTGCCCAGTTGTAACTCCGTTCCGTAGATGTGATACTCCGACCAATGTCCGAAGCCGACCTCGAGGAAAGCCAGTCGAGGGTCGTGAGCATAGCGGCGGGCGAAATCAGTATAGAACAGGAGGGTAAATCGCTTCAGTTCCGTGTTGCTCCAGTCAGCGTAATAGGTCGGTCCGTCGCCGCCAGGATTCTCCGAGAAGGTCTCGTTGTAGTCCTCGCGAGCCTTGATGTAGGCAGGCACGGCCGTTGTTCCTCTGTTGCCGTCCACGTCTCGGCTCGACGGGTATTCATAGCGAAAACGTGCGATGAGCTGATGTCCTCGGCTGCTCACATCGTTGAGTATGTTCTCGAACCAAGTCCAATCGTACTGGATGTTGCCGTCTTTGTCGCAACCCGTCACTACCTTGCAAGGCAGACAATAGGAGAACTCCAGCTGGATGGCGTTGCCGTAAGTGGTGTTGCGGTTGCGTGCTTCTCCTGGCCAAAGCACGAGGCCCGTCATGGGTTGGGGATGTGTGATGCTCCGCTTCAACTCCACCGATTGCCACGATTGTGCGCGACAAGGCATCGTCGCTAAGGTCAAAATCAGGAATAAAAGTCGGGTTCTATTCATCTTCGGCATCATTTTAGGAATGACGCTACAAAGTTAGTGATATAATGAAAAAGTGCCAAATAATTCGAGCTTTATTTTGTGCTTTTCAACGTGACGTGTTACGATGGCAAACGACACGTGTGATGATTGCAAACTTCACGTGTGACGTTGGCCAACTTCACGTGTGTCGTTTACAAACTAAGCGTGCCGTGTCAGGAAACACGGCACGCCTACCTTATTCTTGTGGCTTGTAACCTGGGATGTATTCTACTTTGTGGTCCTTGATGCTAAGGATTTTGCTCCAATCATGAGGAATGACATAGGCTCCGACCACTTCATCGATGACAAGGATATAGAGGCAGCCATCCTGATAAGACAGGCTGCTGTGCAGACTCTTGTGGCGATAGGGGCGCTTGGCGCTGTAGGGGTAAAGTTCCTTGTTGTTCCTCTCTATTTTAAAGAAATCAGAACCATAGTTCAGGTGGAACAGCATGTTGGGATGATTCCTGACGTACTCGTATTTCGCCATGAACTTTAAATCACTCAACACGCTCTTTGCCTTGGACTTGGGCACGACATACAGGTGGCCTTTAGTTTTGCTGGTGTTCGTGTGCTCCTCATCATACATCCATCTGTTGAAGTTCTGCGGACCGGCCTTGTAGTCTTCCTCGGTAAGGTCGTAGGATACCTCGTAAACCTTTACGTTGTCGGTCGTTTCGACGGTTTGCTTGATGAACTTCGTGATGGGTCGGTCGTCGTAGGGTTCCGCCTTTCCCCCTTCCTCGCGGACAATGTGCTCCACGGCAATGAAGATGTGCTCCTTGTCTCCCTCGTAATGCAGGGTTGCAGCTCTGGCTGCCTTGAAAAAGGCATGGTAGCTGTCCTTGCCAAACAGTTCGAGCCTTTCGCCCTCCAGAAGGTCCAGCGCCAAAGCATAAACGATGCTGTCCTTGTCCAGTACATGATTCTCCTTGTGGTAGCATTGGCGGGCCATGGAGCAGCCCCATCTGAAGGCACGCAGGCAGGAATCCCCTGCTTCGATGGCTCCTTCTTGACCCAGCGCACCTTTGGCAATGTTGATGGAATAGTAGGCTGCCTTCATCGAAATGCTGTCTCCATCGTATTGCTCACATTTAATGACATCTTTCTCTTCTTGTTTGTCGAGGAATTGTATCAGGTTCTCGATGGGGTCTTTGCCTGGTCGTTTATTATCTAAGCGGCTCGTGCAGGAGGTCATCATGCTGCACAGCAGCAACAGGAATAATATGCTACGTTTCATTTTTAATTCTTAATTTTTAATTTATAATTTAGTTGTAAGACGTCTTCACATTTTCTTTATTCTTTCATCTCTGCAATCGCCATTTGCAGTTGCTGCCCGCTCTGCTCAATCTCTGCCACAGTCTCTTCGAAGGTGGGGAAGGATTGCGTTATGGAAAGCATGGTTTGATAGTCAGGACGCACAGGGTAGATGTCTGCTTCCCCTGGGCAATTGGTTTTCGAAGGCATGAAGAGGAACAGCCCCACGGCAATTGCCGCTGCTATGCCTGCTGCCCAAGGAAGGAAAGGTCTTAGCCTTACCTCCTCCCCTACAGAGGGAATCTTTTTCTTGTCAATTGCATCCATCTGCTCGTTCAGCCGAGCCATGAAGTCCTCTTCGCTACTCATCTCTGGATGGTAGGAATGGAATATGTCGTAAAGTTCCTGGTCTTTCATAGTTCTTCTTTAACCTTTTAACTTTTCCCTTAAATGTGATCTTCCTCTCGACAGGCTTGCTTTGACCGTCCCTTCGCTCGTGTTCATGATGGTCGCGATTTCCTTGACGGGACGGTCTTCCATGTAGAAGAGCAGCACGGCCGTTCGTTCGCTGAGCGTCAAGCCATCGATGGCGCGATACAGTTCCTGGTAGTCGAAAGTGTCGTCGGAATGAGAAGCGGACGATATGCTGTATGCCTTCTCTATGCTTAATGTGCCGGCACGAACCGAATCCTTTCGCTGATGGTCTGCCAGACAGTTGCAAGCAATCCTGTAAAGCCAGCGCGAGAAGCCGCCTTCATCTTCGAAGCCAACCGATGCTGTGTATGCCTTGAGCAAAGCCTCCTGAGCGATGTCGTCTGCCTCCTGGCCGTTGCCGCTGCATGCAGCCAACAAGAATCGACGTAAGCCCGGCAGTTCTTTACGGACGAGAAAGGTGAATTGTTCGCGGTTCATTGATGCTTTTGCACAAAGGCGCGCTTCTTGATGCGCGGTTCATTGATGACTTGTTCTATTAGATAAACGTTTGAACCAGTCAAAAGGTTGCGTGGAGGCTCACTTTTTCTGCATCCAGTACTGCCGCTCCTGCTCCGACATCTTCTCGATAGCATAACGAAGAGCGGTTCTGGGCATCTCGTGGGCATGAAGGTTAAGGAAGTCTCGCAGCATATCCATGCTTATTCTCTTCCCCAGTTCACGCAACATCCAGCCGACCGCTTTGTGCATGAGGTCGTGCGGATGGCGGAGATGCATTTCGGCATAGCGCAGACACCAGAACGGGTCGCCCAGTTGCGTCGTCTTCCATGTGCAGACCATACTCATCCGTTGCTTCCAGAGGTTTGTGCTTTTGGCGAGGCTGTCGAGGACTTTTATCTTGTAATCCCTGTCGCCAAGGAATGTCGGCAAGAGCAGCCAAGCGCCCAGTATCTTGTGGACAGACAAGTCAACAAGGTCCCAATTGTTCGCTTGCTCAGCATACTTGAGATACATTATTAATATATTATCGCGGGCACGGATGGCAGCCTCGTCGTTTATGAGTCGTTTTGTCTCAAGGCTCTCGAACTTGGCTACAAGGATAAGAAAGCCGCAAAGGCGTACCTCATGCCAACGGTTCATCAGCAGTTTTGGCACTTCTTCCTGTGGAAAGTCCTTCCAGACGGCTTTGACGACCTCCCTTGTCTGCGGCACTTTCAGGCCGAGAAACTCGTCGCCCTCGCCGTACTCGCCTTTGCCGCTCTTGAAAAAGCCCATGAGCACCTTGCGCTGCCTCTCGTTCTGCAGCGATTCCATATATGCGATAACGTCTTCTGCCATCAAGATTGTTTCAGCCTTTCGTTCAACAAATGGCACAACTCGTCTGCCTTCATGCTTATGTCTGTGCTGGAGATAGACTCCGGGGCATCAATGAGACGCTTATTCATGGAACGGTAGAGGTTGCTGAAGATGCTGGCTTTCTGCATCTTTTGACGTTCCACGTTGGGCTTGTAGTTGATGGCAATGAAGTCGTGACCATTGAATTCCCTGACCTTGAAGGACTCCACGTCGGCAAAGCGGACATGCGAAGTTTTCACTCTTCGGTAGATGAGTTCCTCGTCGGTGATGGCCAGATGAGGCTGGTTGAAGAGCCTTTCCTTCAAGAAAGAACAGAGCAACAGAATGCCGAGGAAGCCGAAGGACAAGATGCAGACCCATCCCACCACCAGATGAAACACGTTCCTGTGCATGTGAAGGATGAAGATGCCGCCAAGGACGAAAAGGATGCAAACCGAAATGAGTAGCAGCATCCGCCAAAGGGAATAATAGATTTTGACTTCTTTCATAGGTCTTTTGAGGTTATGAGGTTGTGAGGTTATAAGGTTGTGAGGTTTTGAAGCAATCAAGCATCTTCACCTTAGAACCAGAAAGCGAAGCGACCTGAAAACCTTATAAACTTGTAACCTTATCGTTTATACCTTTCCTCTATGACATTCCATTCAATTATCTGCCAAAGCGCGGCGAGATGATCGGGGCGACGATTCTGGTAGTCGAGGTAGTAGGCATGTTCCCAAACGTCGAAGGTCAGCAGGGGCTTGAGGCCTTTCTGCACGGGATTGGCAGCATTCGGCTCTTGCGTGATGACGAGCTTGCCGTCCTTATCTACCGAGAGCCACACCCAACCCGAGCCGAAGAGGGTCGCTCCTTTCTTCTGGAACTCGTCCTTGAAAGCCTCGAACGAACCGAAATCTCTCTTAATAGCCTCAGCCAAAGCGCCCGTCGGCTCTGCCTTCGTTGGCTTGGATGCAAACTGACGGAAATAGAGTTCGTGGTTTAAGATTTGTCCCGCATTATTGAGGATGCCGCCACTTGCCTTGCAGACAATCTCCTCGAGACTCGCCTCCTCGAATCCGCTGCCAGGCAGAAGCGCGTTGAGGTTATTGACGTAGGCCGCAAGATGCTTGCCGTGGTGGAAGCTAATCGTGTTTTTACTGATTACCGGCTCCAAGACATCTGCCTCGTAAGGCAATGCCATCAAACTAAACTTTCCCATACCTTATTATATTTATATAGTGTTTCGTCTGCAAAGATACGAAAAAGTTCATAGTTATGAGCCCATAGTTCATAGTTTTTTTATCACGAAATGTTAAATAATGCAACAAATCGAAAGATTTCTTGTAAAACGTTTGGTTTATAACGTAAACTAATTTACCTTTGCGTCGTCGAACGTTATGAAACACGTCGAGACACTTTAATAATAACAACTTAACACAAGAAACTATGGAAGAAAACATGGAGCTGACTGCTGAGCGCAGTCTTGAGATTATCACCGAGCAGATTGAAAAGAGTCGCAGAGTTGTGTCGAAAGATACGGGAGAGTGGCTTTTCGTAACGGGTTTGATAGCGATGATAATGTCTGTTATCGTGGCAAGTGCCAACCTGTTGAGTTGGACTCCTCTTTTTCATTTGCTTTGGTTCGCCCTGCCTGTCGTTATTTGGCTCGTGATGAAGTATGTCAACAGGAATCGCGTGCCTGTTCCTGAGAGTCTGGTAGGCACGTTGGTCAGGAAGACTTGGTACACCATTCTGGCTTTTTCCCTTGTTTATGTCGTTATTGCTACCGTATGGAATATCGTTTTGCAACACTATGAGAGTCCCGAAGTCTTTCTTTATGCTGGAATGCACATAACGCCTACTATCCTCACCTTGCTGGCTGTGGCGGTAAGCATAACAGGCCTGATCCTGAAGAAACGCTCGTTGGTATGGTTCGGATTTCTGTCCTTCGTGATATTGAAATGTGGCTTACTCTCTCTCTTATTAGGTCGTCTCTTGCCACCTACAGAGTTTTCCAAGTTGAGTCTCATCCAGCCTTGCGGGTTTATCTTCCTCTTTGCACTTGTCGGCCTGATGCTCCCGGGTTTGATGCTTAAAAAGCAAAAGTAATATGGCTTTCCAACCATTAGACCCGTTATTGCACGCAGAGTTGCGACTCGCGGTGATGTCTTTGCTCATTGCCGACGAGGAGGCCGAGTTCCCATACATCAAGGAGCAGACGGGAGCGACTGCAGGCAACTTGAGTGTTCAAATAGACAAACTGTCTTCGGCGGGTTACATCAAGGTGAAGAAGACGTTCAAGGGGAAGCGCCCCTGCACGATTTGTCGCATCACGGCAAAGGGGCAGAAGGCTTTTACGGCTTATGTCGAGGCCCTGAAAGGTTACCTTGAAATAAAAAATAAGGATTAGAGAATGAGAATTAAGAATTATTTCGTAACTTTGTGCTGCGATTTAATTCTTAATTCTTAACTGTTCATTCTTAATTCTAAACCAAGCTATGAAGCGAGCTCTCATTTTTCCTGCCGTAGCAATCATCCTGCTAGCCATCTTTGCGGGGCCATATCTGTTGCTGCTTTTGATAGTCATTCCCATCGGTTATTTCTTCATAAATCGTTTGGAAAAGGCTGCTCCAAAGCGGGTTACATACGCCAATGTCGAGGAGGTCGAAGCGAAGTATGGACAGGCAGATGATGTTGTGGAACTTAGTGCGACGAGGGCTAACGAGCTGCAAGCCCTGATGCTCTTCTACAAGGCGCAGGACAAGGTGATAGTTTGTGGCGAGGAGATGAGGCTGAGCGACTTGGAGGGCGTGATGTCGAAGAACTTGGCGACGCCCTATACGATTGACGAATATGCCGTAGTTATCGCTACGAAAGACCCGCTTCATCCCACTATCCAGCTCCGTGTAGGCTACGATGGAGGCTTGGCTGGCGAGATTGCTGCGGAGATAGACAAGCACATCTCGGGGAACTCATAGTCCCTCGTTTTTCAGAGACCTTAAGGTCATCGGCAAACGTATAGTGTGACGATGGCAATCGTATAGTGTTACAATCGCAAACGTATAGTGTTACGATTGCAATCATAAAGTGCCATGTTTTCTGACGAACTTGGAGGCTTTTGTTGCTTTGATGTTTTCTTTTGAAAATATCAAAGGAGATAGTTGGTAATTATGGAACTTTTTTGTACCTTTGCAGGCAAATTAAAAACGACCTCAAAATGATTACTTTTTTCAAGACACCCCAGCAAAGTATTATCGCAACTGAGAGCAAAAAGGCGCTCACGAAAGCCGAAGTCGAGAAACTCTGCTGGCTTTATGGAGAAGCGAATACTGAAAAGGAAGAGAACCTGCAGGGCTATTTCGTTGGCCCTCGCCGCGAAATGATTACGCCCTGGAGCACTAAC
>JAGCFN010000194.1 GCA_017650085.1 Bacteroidaceae bacterium
ACATGGACACTTATTGGAGCACCTACATGTATAAGGAGCGCGAGGAAAGTCAGTTCTTCGTTTCGCCATGCTGGGACTTCGACCTCGCATTCGACAATGACGCACGCATCTACCCCGTGAACGGCAGGAGCGACTGGGCTTTCCGTGGAGGCAGTTGTGCCGGCAACATGAGGTCTTTTGTCAATCGCGTTCTCAGTGATGGCGCGGCCGACCAGCAACTCAATCAACTTTGGAGAGACAACCGTAAGGAAGGCTTCCTCGACGAAAAGACACTCGTGGAATATGTGGACAGCATGGCCGAGGCGATGGAGGCTTCTGCCAACCTCAACTTCATTCGTTGGCCGATTCTCAATTCCAAAGTTCACCAGAATGTCTCTGCCCTCGGTTCCTTCGATGCGGAAGTGGATGTCTTGCGAAGCTACATCCCAGCGCGTTTGGCATGGATTGACAACTATCTCGGCTACGACCCGGGTTCGATGTATTCAGACTCCACTTACTACATCTCCACTCCCGAGGAACTTATCCAGTTCAGCCAGGTTATCGCAGGAGGCGCGGCATACAGTAATGCTTACCTCGAGGCAGATATTGACATGGAGGGCTATAACAACCAGTTCCAGCCCATAGGCAGAAACACAAAGACATTCAGAGGTCTCTTCGACGGACAAGGCCATCGCATCAAGAACCTGCATGTCAGTGGAGGCGATTTCTCTGGTCTGTTCGGAACCGTCAGTGGTGGCGCCAAGATTTGCAACCTTGTCCTCGACAGTACCTGCACCATTAACGGAGGCAATTATGTCGGTCTGGTTGGCGGTTCAACCGGAGCCGGCACGGTTTCCTTCTCTTGTGTAGGCAACGAAGCGACTGTGACCGCAACAGGTGCCAATGCGGCTGGTATTATCGGCTGCAATAAAGGCTCTACCTGCATCTTCTCGTTTGCGAACTGCTACAACACAGGAGACATTACCGGAAGCAGCGAGAGCGCAGCCATTTGCGGTTGGCTCGGAACGAACGGCACTATGGAGAACTGCTACAACATCGGCACGGTTACAGGTTACAACTACCGCAACGACTTCTATCGTGGCAGCGCAAATGCCTTGAATTGCTTCAGCACTTCGACCACGCAAGTCAATCGCATCACGCTCGATGATGCCCAAAGCGGCAAACTTTGCTATCAACTTAATGGTGGCAAGACGATGGAGCCCGTCTGGTATCAGACACTTGGCCAGGACGCTTATCCCATCTTCGACGCCACACACCTTGTCGTCCTCAAAGCAGACGACGGAACATACTACAACATCACAAACCTTGCTGGCGACGTCAATAGCAATGGCGTCATCGACGAGACCGACGCACTCTGGATAGCATCCTATCTGATAGGGGATGAACCGGAAGGCTTTGAGGTCCTCAATGCCGATGCTAATCTGGACAGTCATATCAATGTGGCAGATGTCGTGACGGTTCGTCGCATCCTCAACGAAGTTCCTTTGGGCACACAACCACTCACGGCAACACTCTATTCGAGCAATGCATCTGTCAAGGCAGGAGGTACACGAAAGGTGACAGTTTGGGTGAATATGAGTCGGCCATCCACGGCTTATGAGGCTGATATCGTCCTTTCCGACGAATTGTCAATACAGGAAGGAAGTATTGCCTTTGCAACAAAACTCAACACGACTTCGCACATCACGAATATCCTTCCTAAAGGAAATGGCGCACACCTCATTGTCTATTCTCCCGAGAATGCGGACCTTGGAGCAACCAGCGGCACAGCTCTAACCTTTACCCTTGTCGGAGGGGATGAATTCAATGGCGGAACCTATCAGTTGCAAAATCAGCACTTTGTCACGGCAGATGGCGTTGTCAGCTCGCCTGAAGATGCAAACTACGAAGTTACTCTTGCCAAGACATACATCGCATCTCTCCAAATCGAACCTGATGACATCGAGATGATTGCAGGTAATGACACTGTCTTGACCGTCACAATCTTGCCCGAGACGGCTACAGTAAAAACACTCAACTGGCTGACATCAGACGAAAGTATTGCAACTGTTTCGGATGGCATCATCTCTGCAATTTCTGCAGGAACAGTTACCATTACTGCCAAGACAACTGATGGCTCGAACAAGCAGGCATCGACAACAGTCTGTGTCTATCGCGACGAAGATGCTATTAGTGTTCCTGTTGCCGACCTCGAGGATGAAACAATCTATACCCTTAGCGGCACTCGTATCGACCGAATCACAAGGACAGGCATCTACATTGTGGGTGGCAAGAAACGACTGGTAAAGGTAAAGTAAAAGGTAAGAGGTAGTTAAGGTTTAGCTACCTCTTATTTTATTGCAACCTTTTTCCCGTTGCGAATGAAGATGCCTTTCCTGGCCTTGTTTTCTGCAACTTGCTGGCCGTTAAGATTGTATGTCTTGTTGTCTTTTCCCTTAGCCTGCACAGCCTTTATCCCGTCGTAGAAGTCGGGTAGGGCTTGGTAGAGGAGTTCGAAGTTGTCGAAACAACACCACTGGTCGCCTTTATAGGTATCGCATTTCAGGCCGAACTGAAGTGTGCCTTTTGCAGAAAGCGTGTATTCTATTTCGTTCGGATAGCATCCTTCTTCGAATCGAATACCTGCAGCACGCATGCTATGCGGATAGCCGTTTCGGTTATCAACTGAGCCGTATTGAGAAGCTTCGGGCCATGTTTCGGAGTACAGGGACTTTACTTTTACCTTCTTGTCGTTCACGTAAAGGTAAGCCAGAATGTTTTCTGTTCCAGCTCGATAAGCTGCTCCTCCGTCATTTCCTCCTGTTCGGAAGAAAGCATTGCACTTGACTGTATAGACGCCTGGCTTCATGCTGGCGAGTGTCTGGTACATGTCGAACGCCTTGTTGTATTCCTCGCCACAGCCATCTCTATAGGTTGGTTCTCCTTGCCAGCCTTCTTTGGTGGAGAAGTCGTGATTTGCCACGAAGATTGTCATATCGAAGTATTCGCCTTCTTTGGGTGCCGAGTTCGTGGATTTCAAGTAGCTTGTGACAGCCGTCATAAGGGTGCTGAGTGCGCTATTGGCTTGTTCCAGGGTGTTGGCTCTTGAGAGATTCCTGTCGCAACTCCTTATCTTTGATACGAAAGAGGTTAGGGCATTTGTTTCCAGGCTTGCTTCGACATTCCTTTCAGCGTATTTCCTCCAGAAGAGATATTCTTCGTAGACGGGTTTTATCTGTCCGATGGCGTTCTGGATATTCTTGGCTTCGGCGAGAAATGACTTTATTTGAGTGTCTGTGAGGCCTTCCCTTTTTGCCTTTCCCAACAGGGTTTCTATGTCTTGTCGCAACTTGTCGGTCAGTAAATCGCCTTGTTTCAGGACTTCCAGATGCTGGATCATTTCTTCGAGTTGGCGAGTCAGGATGGTCTTTTCGCCCACCTTTTCTATGGTGAGACAATCGATGTTGGGCATCCATCCGCTTTCGTTGTAGAGTTCGATTCTGTTGGAACCTGCTTGCAGATGGAGGGTCATGTTGTATTCCTTGAATGTTATCCAATTGGTTGTCTGTGCTGTGAATGACCCTTTCTCTTCTCCGTTCAGTACGACATGGAATGGACGGCTATCTTGCGAAGCGACAGAGAAATGGGCAGTATAGTCGCCTTCTTCGCTCACGTAAACGTCTCTCCATTCCAACGAGTTGCTTCTGCGACCTCCCAACCAACTGGCAAAAGCGCCTCCACTAGCAGCCGAGTTGGTTTCGTAGATGGCCGTTCCAAGCGATTGGTGGTTGTAGATTTCCTGATAGTCGTGCATGAAAGCGGTTTCCGCCTCGTAGATGTAGCGGTCCAGACGTTGCTCTGCTTCCAACTTGTAGATGCGAGTTCCATGTGGGGGAACGATGGCTGTGAGTGCTCCTTCCATTTCGCCCAAGTCCTGATGCTCAAAGAGGTCGCGCACTTTCACTTTGCCTCCCAGATCGACTTCGCTGAAGCTCAGGCACATTTCCTCTTCCCTGTCGGAAGGGTTATAGAGCGCCACAGCCCTCGTTTTGCCGTGAAGGGTCAGGATGTCTTTTGCCAAGATGTAGGTCTCGCCGATTTGCTGAACCACATATGCCTGCAGTCCGAGCGGATCTTGGTTCAGGGCAATCAGTTCCTCGTTCTTCAGAAGAGCCAGGGGACGCTCTTTGATGGTTGCCATATTGCAGCCTATGAGTAGTGGGCTGGCCATGATACACCACATTCCAAAGTGCGTCTTGTCCTCTTCTTCGCTCATCGAACGTCCCACTTCGAGCATGTCCATATCGTTGTAACACCCGTCATAACAGTAGGCCGACATGTAGAGGTTTTCCGCCAGAATGCCTTTCACGGAGGCCCATCCGTCGTATATGTCGCCAGTTGTGCGCCATGAAGTGGAGATGTCGTGACACCAAGTTCCCGGATATGCCCACCTGCAAAGGTTGTAGCGAACGTTTTTGCCTGTATTCACGATTGCGTTGTGGATGGCTGTATATTGCTCTTGTTCATTGAGGCCTGCATGGTTGCCGCCACAATAGTCGACCTTGATGAAGTCGAACTCCAGCTCCTTGAAGTAGAAGTCGGCATCCACCTGTTCGTATCCGTAGAAGCCCACATTCGTGTTTCGCGTGTCTCCATTGCTGATACTGCCGCAAGTGCAGTCTCCCGCATCACTGTAAATGCCTGCTTTCAAGCCTTTCGAGTGGATGTAGTCGCTTACGACCTTCAGTCCATTAGGAAAGCGTTGTGGATGGATTCGCACTTTTCCTGCGCTGGTACGGCCATATTGGAAACCGTCGTCGATGTTGATATACTGGTACCCCACATCTTTCAGTCCTTGCGAGACCATCGCGTCGGCCTGGCCCTTGATGATGTCTTCCGAGATGTTGACCGAGAAGGTGTTCCACGAACTCCAGCCCATAGTTGGAGGCTCGACTTGTGCATTCATGCAGAGGACTGAACTGGTCAGGATTCCGACTGCTAAGAGGACTCTTTTCATCATTGTTTCTGTCAGTATTAGTAAGGTTGTTATTATCGCAATTATTCCGCAAAGATACGAAAAAACAAGCAATCGCCCAAATTTATCCGTGCTTTTTCGGAAAGAACCCTTGAAAGCTTTGAAACGAATCGAGCCAAGCGTCTTCTGCAGACATTCCACGTTACGATTGAAAACATCACGTTTGACGATTGCGATTTACTAGTGTGAAGTTTGCGATTTACTAGTGTGAAGTTTGCGATTTACTAGTGTGAAGTTTGACTTTTACTAGTGTGACGTTTGCCATCATCACTGCCGTCGTTTTGTGGAGCCCCTAAGTGTTAACTACTAATAAATTGTCGACGTAAACTAAATAAATATGTTAAAAAGCGATGGGTCTTGTCTCTTTTTCCGCATCTTTTCTTTGGGGTAGGTCATAAACTCTGTTCCTTTGCAGTAGAAAAACCCAAAATCATGAACGAAAAGAAGACTTTGAAACCCCTCACTCGAGCAGAGATGGATGTGATGAACGTGCTTTGGGACGCCTCTCACGCCCTCACGATTAACGAGATAGTCGACGGCTATGCCGAGCCAAAACCTGCCTACACAACCGTCGCAACCTTCCTGAAAATCCTGGAAGCGAAGGGCTATGTGGAGCACAAGAAGAAGGAGGAGACGGGCCGAACCTTTTACTATTCGCCCATGCTCTCGCGCGAAAAATACATCGCCCATGTCGTGAACGATGTGAAAGACACGCTCTTCGGCAGCTCGGCCAAGAGTTTCTGCTCTTTTCTCATACAGAACGAGGAACTTACAGACGAGGAACTGAAAGAAATAATGGAGTTAATACAGAGTTAATATGTTCGCGTACATTATAAAGTCATCAATATTGCTGGCACTTCTTTACGGAAGTTTTGCCCTGCTGCTCAGTCGCGAGACCTTTCATCGATTCAACCGATTGGCTCTGCTGGGAGTGCTTGTAGCTTCGATGATATTGCCTGCAATACATCTTAAACTGAAGAAGCCCAGCTATCTCACCTATGAGGAAGTTGCAGTTCCGCATATCGAAATGGTTGCTGAGCCCGCTCAAAACATCGAGCAGAACATCACAACTCCTCAAACAATCCTGCCCGAAACAGAGGAGGCGGCACAAATTCCGACGTTTCGAATCGATATGATGCAGGTCGTTAAGTGCCTCTATTTCTTTGGCCTCATTGCTTCTCTTGTCATCTTCTTCATGCAACTCTTCCGTCTGTTCAAGGAGATAAAAGGTGGTGTGCATACGATGGACGAACTGGACAACACGATAGTCATTCACGGAGGAAACTTCGCGCCATACAGTTTCCTACATTATATTATAATAAACGCTTCGGATTACGAGCACCTTCGCCAGCCCATCTTGGCTCACGAACAGGCTCACATCCGTCTCGGCCACACTTACGACCTCCTGCTTCTCGAAGCAGTAAAAGCCCTTCAATGGTTCAATCCCTTCGTCTATCTGCTTGGTCGCGACCTCAAGGCCGTGCATGAATACGAAGCCGACAACGCCGTACTGAACTTTGGCATCGATGCAAAGACATATCAACTCTTACTCGTGACGAAAGCTGTGGGAGGCCGACTGCAGACGGTCTGCAACAACCTCAGTCACCATTCACTTAAGAAAAGAATCAAGATGATGCACAAAAACAATTCCAATCGCTGGTTGATGAGCAAAGGACTCGTCTTGCCGGCACTCATGGCACTTGCCATAGTTGCTTGGGCCAAACCCAAAGTCGAGGAGATAATCCCTGCGAACGAAACAATTTCATCTGCTGTCGAAGACATTAATCAAGTACAAGATGACAAGCCCGTCACGGTGGCTGTGCCTGGAATGGGTCTCGTTATGACCGATGAGGTACATGGCTTCTCTGAAAAGAAAATGCTGAATGCCTTTATCCCCAAAGACAATGCAAAGGATTTTATCAAGAAGCATGGCCCTGCAATTTCAGTATTTTGGCTTAAGGGAACTTGGGTAGTGAAAGGAGACGACTCATATATCGAGGAGCATCCCGACTGTCAGTATCCTTGGGCATTTCATACAAAGTATTACAAGGTGTTGCTTGATGGGAAGGAACTCGATGTCAACAACTTGCCCGACTTGCCTGCTTCAGCCCTGAAGAAAGTTGAGATGCAGACAAAGTCCAATAGTGGAAAACTGACGGTCAGCCTTACCACGAAGCCAGTCCAGATTCCTGCTGGCGTGAAGGGCAACATCAACCCAGAACTGACCATCTTGCTTACTGGCAAGCCTCCAAAGGATTGCGGCACAAAGAGTTCCATTTGGGAACGACGAGGCAACTTCGACGGCTTCAGTTGGAAGAACTACACAATCTGTTCATGGAAGTGGGACGTGGATGACATCAGCGTGCACTTGAAAGAAGTCGCAATCCGCAAGGACCACAATGTTCGTATCAACGTCTGCAAGGGCGTTCCACAAGAACATATTGAACGCATCAAACGTATCATGAGCGAATGTGGCGTAACAAACTACAGGTTTGTCAAACAATAAATAAGTTTAAAGGCTAATTAATCAAGACGGAATTCCAAAGGCTCCGATGCGCTGTGATAGTGCGTCGGGGTTTTTGATGTTTGACCAACTCTGCCTATCTCTTACTTAATCGCAACTTTGCGCTGTCCCCAGATATAAATGCCTTTATGCTTTGGCTTGTTGCTGAGCTTTCGACCGCTAAGGTCATACCACGCTTTATCCTCGTTCTTGTTTAGGGGAAATGATTCTATTCCAGTTGTTGCGTCGTAGGGTCCAAAGAAGAGTAATCCGAAGTTGTCGAAACACGTCCACCATGAAGCTTCGCTCTTAGATGAACGTATGCCTATCTTTAATGTCGCAACTTTGGTCAATTCGACAGGGAGTTGGTTTTCATAGCAGCTGTCTGCAAACCATGAGTTGGCAGCCAAAGAGTTGTTGGGGACATATAGTTCTCCTTGCTTTGCGCATGTTCCCTCTTTCTTTTCTGCACAAGCGTCATCCCAGATGTTGTGAATCGTTATGTATGACGATTTTCCACCGCCGGTGGCATACAATTGAGCTTTGACGAGGTTATTTCCTTCTGTCCAGTCAGTATATGTTTTTTGATTCGTGCCAGGTCGTTGGAATGCATTAAGTGTCAGCATATAATTGCCAACAGGGAGTTGGGCAAGTGTTTGATAGGTGTTGAACGTTGTTTCCATGAATTCTGCAACACCGTTCTTGATGCTTGCAGGTCCGTCAATCCATCCGTTGGCATCCTCGTCAAATCCCCGGTTTTCTATTAGCCACGATGCTGGTATAGGCTGTGATGGTGAAATGGGTTGTATGTTTCCAAGATACGTAACAAAGGTGTTTCTGAGTGTTGAAATGGCGTCCTCTATGTCATCTGTGCCATAACTGTCTTTCTCACCCTCAATGGTTGCCAATAGGCTTGTCATAGGTTCTCTTGCTTCCTCTATACTCATTTCTTCCGAAGAGGGTTTGCTGTCCACCTCCATCGACTCTCGAGCCGATGCCAAAATGTCGTTCAGTTTGGGCATTGCCTTTTCTGTACAGAACTGGTCGAAAGCAGTTAGTTCGTCTTCGTCGAGCACCAGCCAATGCTGTTGCGTGTTGAGGTCTGAAGCGTCGAAAGTGGCACCATTGAATGTTGCCTTGCTCGTGCTGGCCAATGCCTTTTTCCCGATTGTGATCCAGTAAGACGGCATGTCGAGATTGGCTTTCTTGTAGTTGGACCTCGACGGCAACAATTGCACACGTTCGTTTGTGGAAGGCGATGTGCGTAGCACGACTCTGAAACTCTGATTCGTAGCGGACAATAGTTTTCCCGTGCCTACATTGCGCAAAATGTAGTAGGCTGTCTGTGGGTCGTATACTATATTCCAAGCATAGTTATCATCAGCTAAGGCTTTAGCTGCACTTGCCGGCTTATGTGCCAGATTGCCACTTTCTGAAACGAATAGAAGCGAAGTTTCGTTACCATTAGCATCATCGGTTGTTTTGATGTAGTATTTCTTCTCATCTTCTTGCGCAAAGGTATATGATGGTGATGCAAACCCGACTGTTGAAGAGCAGACCAGTCCGTCCTGATGCAAGGCGTGGGTGATGAGCACGTTTCCGTAGTATAATAATGTGTTCTCCGGATTATAGGTGTCTTCCCACGAGCCGTTGATGCCGTAATTGGGACCGCTGAACGACGAAATTGGCCACATATGGGTGTTGTCGCCTGTCATATAAGCACTGTTGTCCTTGTTTAGGAATCGAATCATTTGTGTAGCTCTCGGTCCGAGCCATCTTCCACGGTCGCCATCCTCACGATAGTTGCCGTTCCACCATATGTCGCTTGTGCCCACACCCACGCCATGATTGGTTTCATGAAGGATGGTTCCTGTTTGCTGATAGGATTCGTTTGGACCTACACGCATCCAACCGCCATAAGAGCAGTCTGCCGTTTGTGTGCCGGAACTGTAATGCACGCTTAGGTTAATGCCTTTGACGGACGAGATGTTGTTGTAGAGCCACTTTATCTCCTCGACGGCCGAGGCGATGCGATAGTTTTCTTCTGTTCCGCCACCATTGTCGTAGTCTGCTGTTACTGAGCCCCTTGGTAGAGTCGGTGCCTTTATAATGTCGCCGTATGCCAACTTGTACTTATTAGTTAGAACATATGGGCGAACATAGTACATCGTGCCTGGTTGGAGCTTTTCCATTCTGTAGATTTCACCATTTGCAGAAAAGTTCTTTGTAGAACGATTGTCGAAGATGGTCGGCTCTGGATTTGTGCTCCAACAGAAGCCTTTCTCCAAGATTCCTGTCGATGGAGTTGCAGTCATTCGTCCTAGAAGTATGGTGGAACCTGCTGCCACGAATTTGTTGGTAGATGTGACTCTTGGTGTCGAACCTGTGGAGTTTAGGATACGATAGTTGAGGGTGGCGTCGCTCAGGTTCTTTGCCAACGGACCGATGCTCTCGTTGCTGCCGCTCTCTATCAAAGCTCTTGCTTTGTTGATGGCGGTAGCCAATTCCTCTGCTCCATCACCTTCTCCAAGCACTTCCTCGGCTTCATCGAGAAGTTTCTGAAGTTCGGCGTGTTCGGCTTCTATGTCAGTATCAAGGAGTGTTAGCTTTACGTCATCTATAGAAGCCCAGTTCGCATTCGTGGAAGAAACCTTGAAGCCGATACGCGTTGTCCCCTGCAAGACTGTGAAAGTCAGGCTGTAATCCTTGCTTTCGGTTACCGTCAGCTTTTGGTCGTTGGCATAGAGTGTTGCTCCTGTGCAAGCAGAAACACTACCGGATTGTTGAACATTTTGACATCCTGCCGTCAGCTTATAGGTGCCAGCCGGCAGATAGAGGTCTTGACTTATCTCGACATTGGGAATCTTTCCACCTGAAGCCACCCAACGTTCCATATATATCATGCCGTGCTTGCGGCTAAAATGCGAGTTGGTGACGAAGTAGAAGCCGTTGTTGTCCCATCCGGCAAATCGAGCCTCGAAGTCGGGATTTTCAATGTAAGTGCTTGTCACGTCAGTATCTGCCAGTATGCTAATGGCTGTCAGCAGAAAGAAGCAGAAGAAAGTAATTTTTTTCATGGAATATTGTATATTGTGTGTTTACGTCGCTTTGTTTGCTTTAAAGCCGATGCTCTCGACGGCTCGCAGCACATCGTCTTCAAGATGAGAGCCAATAATTCTTGCGGTTCCGTCGTGAAGAGAGACTTGCACATGCTCTACGCCTTCCACAGAAGCAATGGCTTTCTCTACATTGGCTGCACAATGGCTGCAGTTCATACCTTCTACATTATAAATAATACACGAGGCAAGTTCTTCATCATGATGGTGGTGGTGATGTTTCCACGGCCAAAGAGCATGAACCATGAGGGCAAGCAGCAGAGCCGTACAGATATAGGAGAATATGCCAATGCCGCCATCGTGGCATGCAGCTTCCGTAATGCCGCTTTTTACGGCGAACCACTCTGCTGGCAGAAGATAGTCAATGCCAAGTCCGAAGAGCATAGCTCCGATGATGATAGAGAGAAGGTAGAGCCAAAGGGTACGCTTGCCGAATACTTTACCAATGACAAGCATCGAAGCAGAATTGACAGCTGGACCTGCCATCAGCAACACAAGTCCTGCTCCTGGCGTAAGGCCCTTAGCCATGAGGGAAACTGCAATGGGAATGCTGCCTGTTGCGCAGACGTACATGGGGATGGCAATTGCAAGCACAATGAGCATGTTGAGCAGTTTATAGTCGTGTAGCGCAGCCAGCCATTCGTTGGGAACAGCAACTGTGATTAGTGCGGCTATGAGTAAACCAACAACGAGCCATTTGCCCACGTCTTGCATCATCTCGACAAAAGCGTAGTCGAAAGCTTCCTTTACTTTTTGCAGAAGCCCCGTCTTTTCGGCCTTAACGTGAGAGCATTTCGAGATGGACGAATCATTTTCCTGTATCGCTTCATCCTTGTTCGTATACTTGTTGACCAACCAACCGCCAAATATAGATGTGAACAGAGCAGCGAGGGGGCGAACGATTGCAAAGGGAAGGCCCATAAGAGAGTAGGTCGCTGCAATACTGTCAACGCCTGTTTGAGGTGTGGCAATCAAGAAACTGGTGCAAGCTCCGTGGCTGGCGCCTTCACGTCGAAGGCCTACTGTCGTAGGAATGACGCCACAAGAACATAGTGGCAGGGGAACACCCAAGGCTGCAGCCTTCATGACACTCTTCATGCCTGGTTTTGCAAGATGCTTCGAATAAAGGGTTCGTGGCACGAATACACGCAAAATGCCTGCGATGAAAAAACCCAGAAGAAGGTAGGGAGCCATTTCTGCTGTCATCAGCACCAGTGCTTCCCAATATTGTTCAATCCATTCAAGTACCATAAAATGTCTTTTTAGTTTTCTGCTGCAAAGTTACGGCGGATTTCGTGCAACTGGGTTGCAAAGTGCAGTTTATCGGATTGTTTCCTTTTTGGAAGCGCATTTGGGGCAAAGACCTTTAGCCATGTAGTTGATGCTTTCAAGGACGTATCCCTGTGGAAGGCTGACATTTGGTATCGGTATGTCATTGATGCAGAATGTGCGGCGGCAACATTCGCAGAAGAAGTGAACGTGCTGGTCGTCGTCGTGTTCGTGGCCGTCGGTACTATGACAGATTTCATATCGTACGCCATCGCTTCCGTCCTCAAGAACATGAACCAGATGATGCTCGCGAAACAATGACAAAACCCTGAACACGCTGGATTTGTCTAGCGATAGGATCTCGCATTCCAGCTCGCTAAGCGACATGGGTTGCTTGGCTTCTGCAAGTGCCCTACACACCAAAATGCGATTGGCCGTTGGCTTTATTTTGTGCGACTCGAGCAGAGTAGCACACAACTGAGAGTCGTATTTCATGCTTGCAAAGTTACAAAAAAAAATGAACTGTGAGCTATGAATATGAACTAATTGTTGTATCTTTGCAGCAAAATCATAAATAATAGGTATGCAAAAGACAATAGGAGTACTGACGGCGATGAGTGTGGAATATAACCAAGTCGCTGGAATGCTTCAAGATACAGAGACGGTGTCGTCTGGTCCTCAAGAGTTTCTTGTGGGAAAAGTGGGGGAGAGCAAAGTTGTTTTGCTGCAAAGTGGTATTGGCAAGACGAATGCGGCAACGGGTGTGACGAATCTCATTATGACCTTCCACCCCGATTGCATCATCTCGACTGGTGTGGCTGGAGGCATAGACACAAGGCTCGATGTGATGGATGTCGTTATTGGCAGAGAGGTTTGCTATCACGATGTCTTTTGTGGCGAGGGTTGCGACCCAGGACAGGTTCAGGGCTTGCCCAAGCTCTTTAGTGGTGACAAACGACTTGTCAAGATTGCAACGGCTCTGGAGACTGACGTACACATTGTGTCTGGCTTGATTTGTACTGGAGACCAGTTCATCACGAATCGCGACGAATTGGATGCTATCAAGGAGAAGTATCCGCAAGGCCTTGCCGTTGATATGGAGAGTGCAGCCATTGCTCAGGTTTGCCATCTTTGGAATGTTCCTTTCCTCAGTTTCCGCATTATCAGCGACACTCCTGGCGTGAAGGCTCACTTCAAGCAGTATCTCAACTTCTGGGACACGATGGCTGACAAGAGTTTTGCCGTAACCAAAGAATTCTTGAGCCAAATTTAGTTCAGCCACACAATATAACCTACCCTGAATGAGAGGCGAACTTTTGTCCCTTCTTGTCGCTGTGATGTGGACCTTCACGGCGCTTTTTGCCGAAGTTGCAAGCAAGCGAATGGGTACGCTTGTACTCAATGTCTGGCGAATGTTGCTGACTATCCTTCTGCTTGGCATAGTGCTTTGGTGGACTTGTGGCAAGCCTTGGCCGCAATATGCCAGCACAGATGTCTGGAAGTGGTTCTTGGCAAGCGGTTTCATGGGTTTCGTCTTTGGCGACTATTGCCTTTTCAATGCATATATTGTGATGGGAAGCCGTTTCGGCCAGCTCTTCATGACGCTCGCCAGCCCCTTTGCCGCCATAGCTGCTTGGCTCATGATGGGCGAGACGATGAGCCTGCTTGCTCTGCTTGGCATGATTGTCACTTTGAGCGGAATCAGCATCTCCATTATGGGCAAGGACGATACTGGATCCAGACATTTGAAGCTCCCCAGAAAAGGTATTATGCTTGGGATAGGAGCAGGTATGGGACAAGGCATCGGGCTTGTTCTCAGTAAGCAAGGACTGATGCACTATGCTGCCGAGATACCGCCTGAAGCGACAGATGTGGCTGCCATGATGCCTTTCGCAGGCACACAGATACGAGCCATAATGGGGCTGATTGGATTTGGAGCGACACTTCTTTTCTTGGGGAAATGGAGGAACATGCTTCGCTTCTTCACGGATGTTCGTGGAGCCGCAGCAGCGATGGGAACTATCCTGCTTGGTCCCTTCTTTGGCGTCAGTCTCAGTCTGATGGCAGTTGGAATGACAAATACTGGTGTGGCTCAGACTTTGATGTCGCTCACCCCCATCCTCATCCTTTGGCCTTCTCGGTTGATGTTTGGCACGAAAGTCAGCTTGCAGGAAATGGTTGGAGCCGTCATTGCAGTGGCAGGAGCATCACTTTTCTTCCTTTAGATTTGGCAGATAAAAAAGAAAGTTGTAATTTTGCAGCCGCAAACGGAGAGATGCCAGAGTGATCGAATGGACCGCACTCGAAATGCGGCGTACTCTTACGGGTACCCTGGGTTCGAATCCCAGTCTCTCCGCAACAATGAAGGCAACCGGTTTGGCTGCCTTCTTGTTTTATGGTGAAAAACGACACGTTATACGATTGCGAACGACACGTTATACGATTGCGAACGACACGTGTGAAGTTTGCCAACATCACGTGTGAAGTTTGCCAACGACACTGCCGATGTTTTGCTTGATGAAAAGTGAAGAAACTTTTCTACGGATTTCTTTGCCATGAGCGAAAAAAACACTAATTTTACACCTGAAAAGAAACGAAACTAAGACTGCCGACTATGAATAAACGACATTTTCTCTTTGCCTTACTGACTTCGTTCCTGTTGATTTCCAGTAGGATGGCTTACTCGCAGGCAGAGGGAATGGAGATACGGATGCTGACCTATAACATTCGTCACGGAGCTGGTATGGACGACATAGTCGACCTGAACCGGCAAGCTGCCGTGATTCAAGGCACAGAACCCGATGTGGTTGGACTGCAGGAAGTGGACAGCTGTGTGAAGCGGTCTGGCTATATCCCTGAAGCGAAAATCTTGGGTGATGCTCTTGGAATGTATAGCACTTTTGGAGCAGCCATTCCTCTGACTGGAGGCAAATACGGTGTTGCCATCCTCAGCAAAGAATGCCCTTTGTCTGTCCATCATCTGCCTTTGCCTGGAGTGGAAAAGAGAACCTTGCTGGTTTGTGAATTCGAGCATTATGTGTTCGCCACAACTCATCTCGACCTCAACGATTCCTGCCGTTTCGCCTCGCTCCCCATCATTCTGGAAGAGGCTGCAAGTTGGGAGAAGCCATTCTTCATCTGTGGTGACTGGAATGACGAACCGACATCGACGCTCATCAAGCAGATGCGGAAAGACGGGTTCATTTTCTTGAACGGAATCACTTCCAGCAGTTTGAATTACACTTTTCCAGCTCCCAATCCAACCAAGACGATTGACTACGTAACGAGCTTCGGTCGAGTCACAAAGTCCACGACGGCTCGCAAGGTCATCAAGGAACCTGAGGCATCCGATCATCGCCCAGTTCTTGTGGGCGTTACAATCGAATTGCCGACCTCCATCCAATCTCCATCGGCATCCCCCGACGATGCGAAACACGATGAAATCTACGACCTTACGGGCAAGAAGGTTGAAGGCGACAACTTGTTGCCAGGCCTGTATATACAAAAGAATAAGAGGAAGAAGTTCGTTATCCGTTGATGTCTTGGATGACGAGACCCGCCAGAGTCATTCCGAAGATGGCCGTTATGTGGGCGAGGGAGCCGTTTGTCTGCACTTTCCGGAAGGTTTGGCTGCCGTCCTGAAGCGCTTCTCCCAGGTTGGGTAGGGGATGTTCCTCACTATGAACACAGAGGAACTTGCGGGCAGGGAATGTCTTGTTCCGTCTCATCGACGACCGCATCCGCGCTGCCAAGGGATCGCCTTTTATCTTCCAGAACTCCGAGACTCTCACTTTCGTCGGGTCAATCCGTAAAGCGGCACCCATAGAAGAGTAGAATTTGGCTTCAGTTTTCGTGGCTTGAAGGATGAGTTCTATCTTGTCGCGAAGCGAGTCGATGGCATCGATTACATAGTCGTAAATCTCTAATCTGAAGTCGTTTACGGTTTCTTTGCTAAAGTTCATCTGCAAGGCCTGAATGTTAGCTTCCGGGTTTATCTCGAGCAAACGGTTTCGCAAGGCTTCAACCTTCGGCTCGCCAATAGTTTTGGTGGTTGCCATTAGCTGGCGGTTGCAGTTTGTGACGCAGACTTTATCACTGTCGACAAGAGTGAGATGCGTGATGCCTTCGCGGACGAGACACTCGGCACACCAACTGCCTACACCTCCAAGGCCGAAGATGATGACGCGTTTGCTCTGGATGCGTTTCATCGTTTCCGCTCCAAGCAAAAGCTCTGTCCGATTGAATAAATCTCCAGTCATTTAACTGAAAAGCTTGAAATTCGAGGATAAAGGTACGGATTTTTTCATAAATAAGAGCCATTTTCACCCTCATTTATGGTTTTTTCGAAGCATTATGCTCTGTTTGTTGATATTTTTGCGTAACTTTGTCTACACGCTTTAGGACATTCAACAATTAATGAAATAGAAATAACATGAGAAACATTTTTTCCTTGGAAGGCAAGAATGCCTGGATTACGGGAGCCTGTTACGGTATTGGTTTCAGTATTGCAAAAGCCTTTGCAGAGGCAGGCATCAAGAACATCATCTTCAACTGCCGTAGCGAAGAGGCGCTCCAGCATGGGTATGACAACTACAGAGAGGCTGGCATCAAGAATGCGAAAGGCTACGTTTGTGATGTGACTGACGAGCAAGCCGTGAAGGAACTGGTGGAGAAGATTCATGCTGAGGTGGGGCAGATTGACATTCTGGTCAACAATGCCGGCATCATCAAGCGCATTCCCATGCACGAGATGAAGCGCGAGGAGTTCCAGCAAGTCATTGACATCGACCTTGTTGGTCCGTTCATTTGTTCGGCGGCAGTCGTGCCGGAGATGATGGAACGCCGCGAAGGAAAGATTATCAATGTCTGCTCGATGATGTCTGAGCTTGGGCGCGAGACGGTTAGCGCATACGCTGCTGCCAAAGGCGGCCTGAAGATGCTTACGCGCAACATCTGTTCGGAGTACGGCGAATACAACATCCAATGCAATGGTATCGGCCCCGGATATGTTGCTACGCCGCAGACAGCTCCGCTTCGTGAGCGCCAAGCCGATGGCAGCCGTCATCCTTTCGACTCGTTCATCTGTGCAAAGACACCTGCAGGGCGTTGGCTCAACCCCGAGGAAATAGGCGGTCCTGCCGTGTTCCTGGCCTCTCACGCTTCGGATGCAGTCAACGGTCACATCCTATATGTGGATGGCGGTATTCTGGCTTATATCGGGAAGCAACCGTAGATGTAAGTTCATAGTCATAGTCAATTCTTCATTCTTAACTCTTCATTCTTCATTTTCTAGGGATGGAACAAGTGTTCAGTTATATCATCAGTCTTGGGGCGTCGGTCATGATGCCTATTCTCTTTACCATCATAGGCCTTTGCATCGGCATGAAGTTCGGAAAGGCTTTGAAGTCAGGGCTTTACGTGGGCGTGGGCTTTGTTGGCCTTGGCATCGTGACAGCGTTGTTGACAAACAACTTCGGCTCTCCGCTTTCCGAGATTTCGAGCCTCTACGATTTGCAGTTGGGCGTGTTCGACATGGGATGGCCCGCCGCCGCGGCTGTGGCCTACAACACGGCAGTCGGAGCGCTCATCATCCCCATCTGCTTGGGCGTTAACTTCCTGATGCTCATCACGAAAACCACTCGAACCGTGAACATCGACCTTTGGAATTATTGGCACTTTGCCTTCATCGGAGCTGTGGCTTATTTCGTTATGGGCGAGAGCTTGGCTTGGGGCTATTTCGCCGCAATCGTCTGTTACATCAATACCTTGGTGATGGCCGACCTGACGGCAAGCAAGTTCCAGGGGTATTACGAGAGCATGGAGGGCATCTCCATTCCGCAACCTTTCGTGCAGAGTTTCACTCCGTTTGCGATGCTTGTAGGCAAAGGGCTTGACCTGATTCCTGGCTTCTCCAAGCTCGACATTGATGCCGAGGGATTGAAGAAGAAGTTCGGCGTGTTGGGCGAGCCGTTGGTGTTGGGCGTCATCGTCGGTGCCCTGATAGGTGTGTTGGCGCAACTCGACATCAAGAAGATACTGTTCTTGGGCGTCACGATGGGGGCCGTGATGGAACTCATCCCGCGCATCACAAGGTTGTTCATCGACGGCCTGATGCCCATCTCGGAAAAGACGCAGGAGGTGGTGAAGCGGAAGTTTAGCGGGAGGAAGATATACATAGGCATGTCGCCTGCGCTCGTGATAGGCCATCCCACGACGCTTGTTGTCAGTTTGTTGCTCATTCCCGTCACCTTGGGTGTTGCCGTCATCTTGCCTGGCAACGAGTTCTTGCCTTTGGCTTCGCTCGCAGGCTTGTTCTATGTGTTTGTGATGGTGCTGCCCTACACGAAGGGAAATGTGGTGAAGACCTTTATCGTGGGCTTGATAGCGCTGATTGTCGGCCTGTACTTCGTGACGGACATGGCTCCGGCCTTCACGCAAGCCGCCCATACCGTGTTCGAGCAGACGGGCGACAATGCCGCCAAGACTCCCGAGGGCTTCGAGGCCGGCTCGCTCGACTTCGCATCCTCCCTCTTCGGCTGGGTCATCTACAAGTGCGTGAACAATCTTCGATGGATTGGAATGGCCGTGTTGGCGGCATTCACGCTCAGCATGATGTACTACAACCGGCGGTGCATCGTTGCCGACGAATCGGAAAGCGAGAAACAAGAATAACATAATAAGAATACGACAATGAAGAAAACAATTTTAATCCTGATGCTTATGGGAAATCTCACATCTGGCCTTGCCCAGCAAAAGATGACCTTCCAGAAGGCCTGTCACCCCGACGATGTGAAGCACTACGACACCCAGACCCTTCGCGACCGTTTCGTGATGGAGAAGGTGATGGCAGCCGACGAGATCAATCTGACCTATTCCATGTACGACCGCTTCATTTTCGGCGGAGCAATGCCCGTCACGAAGGACCTGAAGCTGGAGACCGACCCCCAGCTCCGTGCCGACTATTTCATGCGTAACCGCGAGCTCGGAATCATCAACACCGGCGGCGAGGGTTCGGTCATCGTCGACGGTCAGGAATATCCCCTCGGTTATCGCGAGGCCCTCTATGTCGGTCGGGGATGGCTTGGCAAGGACAAGGACGGGAAGGACATCGACTCGAACCGCGAAGTCATCTTCCGCTCGAAGGATGCCAAGAACCCTGCGAAGTTCTACTTGAACTCGGCCACCGCCCACCACCACTACAAGACGCAATGGATAACGCTGGACGGACGCAAGAACGGCAAAATCCAGAGCCTGAAGGCGACCGTCACCGGACCGCTCGGCACCCTGGCAGAGTCGAACCAACGCACCATCTACCAGCTCATCGTCAACACCTCGCTCCAGGAAGGCCCCTGCCAGTTGCAGATGGGACTGACCCAACTGCAGGAGGGGAGCGTGTGGAACACCATGCCGCCTCACACCCATGGCCGTCGCATAGAAGCCTACTATTACTTCAATGTGCCTGAAGGTCAGACCGTTAGCCACATTATGGGTGAGCCGCAGGAGAGTCGCGTGGTATGGCTTCACAACGAGCAGGCCATCATGTCGCCCGAATGGAGCATCCACTGTGCAAGCGCGACCTACTACTACACCTTCATCTGGGGTATGGCGGGCGAGAACCTGAACTACAACGACAAGGATGTCATTCAGGTGGGAGACTTGAGGTAACCCCCAGTCACTCCCTTTCGGAAAACGAAGCAGCGGGCTTGGCAGTCGACTAGGCTCGCCGCTTCGTATCTTGCAGCCATAAAATCACGGAAGCGATTCGTTTGCAAATTTATGGCGACTTTTTGAACATTGCAAGAGAAAGGGGGGATTTTTGTTTTCAAGCGTCATTGTTGCATAGAACGTAAAGCCCCTCTCTAACTCCCTCCAAAGGGCGAGGACGGGAGGAGGCTATCTCTCCCCTCAACGGAGGAAAGGGTGGGGTCGGCAGGGACTACCACCTGTCTCGGATCTGGATGTCGTCGGCCCAACGATGGTCTTTCGGGAATGGCTGGCCTCCCCATGCTTTCACCTGCGTCCAGGGTTGCGGGGCGTCTGACCAGAAGGGCTGGCTAGCTGGCAAGCCCAAGGGCATGAACATCATGGAGGTCATATAGACGGAGCCGTTGTTGGTGTACCAATCGGCTACATCGGGTTGCGAGCCGCAGAAGCCGATGGTGAGGAACCCGGCATTATTGAAGTTTTCCTGAACATCGAACATCCGGTGCAGCACCTTTGTCAGGGCGGCTCGTACCTGGCCGTTCGTCAGTTCCTCGGGCAGTTTCCCGTACCAAGCCATCAGTGCCAGGGGCTGCATAGCCGACAGACGGTAGGTGATGGAGCGGCCGAAGACGGGGAAGGTGCCTTCGGGTGAGATGAAGCGCTCCAGGATGATGGCGAACCTCTGTGCTCGCTTCAGGGCGCGGTCGTAGTATTTCTGGTAATCCAGACGCGAACTCTTCTTGGAATCAATCATCGCTTGAAGCGTTTCAAGATACATGGGATGAAACACGAAGCTCGAGTAGTAGTCGAAGGCGAAGTTCGGGCCGTCGGCATACCATCCGTCGCCTACATACCATTCCTCCACCTTCCGGCAAGCCATGTTGACGCGGTACTCGTCGAACTGAGCGCCGGCTTTCGCCAGCAGACTCTCGATGGTCGAGGAGAAGAGGAGCCAGTTGGAGTAGGGCGGGTCAATCTTGCGGAGCGACTGGAACTCTTTGATGTACCGTTGCTTGGTCATTTCGTCGAGGGGCATCCACAAGGTGTCCCAAGCACGGAGGAACGATTCGGCGAGGAAGGCGGCATCCACCAGATTCTGTCCAGAACGGCCCCAGCAGAGATAGTCGGGCGAGTCGGGGTCGACGGCGTTCTTGTAGGCTGCCAAGGCCCATTCTCGGAGTTGCCGGCGTTGCTGGCCCTCGGCTGTCTCGTCGTCGGGCAGTGTCAGCCAAGGGGCGATGCCCGTCATCAGTCTGCCGAAAGTCTCCATATACACCACGCTGCGGTCGCGATTGTCGAACGAAGGCGAGAATTCGGTCTTCATGTTCTTCTGCAACTCGCCTTTGGCCATGTTCTCGAGGACGGGACGAGCCATCTTGTAGGCCAACGAACACCAGTATTCACGGTCGGTCTGATCTGCCTGCTTCGCTTTCTTGGCGGCCTGCAGAGGCATCAGTAGCGCTAGGGCTACTGTCAGGAGAAAAAGCTTCTTTGTCATTTTATGATATCATATTTTAGGGGTTGGCGCAGGTTTGCCATAAACTCGTCGATGACATTCTGCCACTGAACTTCGGAGCCGACATCGTAGAGACTCCAAGCCGAGCCGAAGTAGTATGTGTAGGGCGCTCCCGTGTAGTTCTTGACGATGCCGACAGCGTGGTTGAGTTCGCCTTTCAGCACCTTGGTCTTGCTCACGTCATTAGGGAACAATGTCGCCACAAAGACTTGCGACTGATGCAGGTCGGGCCGGTCGGTCGGGTCGGCATAACGGAGGTAGTTCTTGCCCAAGGCAAGGCCTTCATCACCGTGAAGGACAACACCTGCGGCCAAGGCCGTCGGCTTCCCGATGCCGTCGTACCAAACCGTCATGCGGTTGAAGTGCGAACCTTTGTCCAAACTGATTAGCCGATGCTCGGTAACACCGTCCGAAGTAGTGCCGTAAGTCAGCTCTGCCGTGAATCTAAGGGGCCCGTTGTCGAGAATCCGGCATGTCTTGTAACAATAGGGGAAGACGAGCTGGCCGTCGTTCATCAAGGCAGGTGCCCCACAACCCAGCGAAGGGCCTACGCCGTAGGCATCCATGCCGTTGCCGTGGTCGAGGTGAAACGAGGTGCTCCTGTCTATCTCGGCAAAAGCCACTTTCTGCCCCGCTTTCCGCAACGAGTCTTCCATCAAGTTTCCTTCGCGGTCTTTCGTGTATCGCTCCTCAACCACCAGCTCGGGCGTGTTCTTCACCCATACATCGATGCCGAATGAGCGTTCTCCCGTCTTCTGCAGGGCAGGACCGTAGATGCGATAGGCCGAGCGGTCGTTTTCCCAAGTCAGGTCATCCTTGCGGATAGGGTAGACCTTGCCTCTGACGAAAGCCTTGGGCGTCGAAGGCTTGCCTTTACTGATTGTAAACGAGGCTTTTCCGCGGGGATGAACCGACACGAAGAGCAACAACTTCCCGTCGTAAGTCTTCTGGTAGTCAACCTCTTGTCCGGCCAAGTTCTCTATCACAACCGGTTCCTCGGAACTGATTCCCAATTGCTCACAAACCCTTTGCAAGTCAAACTCTGCCACCTCTTGCCGCTGCCGGTCACTCTCGTTTTGAAAGGTGAGAGAGAGCTTCTCTGTCTGCAAGTATCTGCAGTATTCGCAAGTCGCCAGCAGAAAAGCGCCCACGCCGAAGTTGGCCTGACTGTTCGCATCGACTGTCTGCCCCGGAATGGCGCGTTCGCCGATGGGTTGAACATAACCCACCTTGCCCCTTGTTTGCAGGGCGACTTCTGAGAGGTAATGCCAGGCCCTCTCTACAGTCTGGGCGTACATCTTCTTCGGCAGATAACCGTTGTTGATGCCCCAAAGCAAGCCATAACAGAAGAAAGCCGTGCCCGAAGTCTCGAAGCCGGGAGCATGTTCTGGGTCCATCATCGATCGCGTCCAATGCCCTTGAGGTTGTTGCAAACCCCTGACGGCCCCAGCTAGATTGACGAATTTCTCTGCGAAGAAAGGTTGGTGGCAATAGTCCTTAGGCATGTCCTGCAACACTTTGGCAAGGCCTGCCAGCACCCATCCGTCGCCTCGAGCCCAGAAATCTTTCTTCCCGTTGGCGGTCTTGTGCTTGGGGTAGACATACTTCCCGTCGCGGAAATAAAGGCCAGTCGCATTGTCGAGCATGATACTGTCACTGAAGCAAAGGTTCTCGTAGAGTTTGTCCAGATACTTCGTATCGCCCGTCAGGCGGTACATCTTCGTCATCACGGGCATCACCATGTACAGGGCATCGGCCCACCACCAATAGTCGTGGGCTTTCGAGTCGGCTTCGTACCCCATCACTTCTTTTGCGCGTGCCACTTTCTGCTCCGACTTCTTGTCCGTTTCGTCCAGATTGTAGAGGTCGATGTAGGTCTGGAAACAGATCTGCCAGTCGCCGAAGAGCACATAATCCTGCCCCTCGCCGTACTGCCGGTACTTCCATTTTTTCGCGTCCGACTCCGTGGCTCCTTTCCAATGATTGTGCTCGGCCCAACGGATGCTATAATCCAACATCCCTTTGTCCTTCAGCAACTTATACGCTTCCATGTTGCCCGTGTGATAGGCCGCTTCGTCCCAAAAGGCCCGGACTTCTGCAGGGTGGTTGGCTTGCCAATAGGTGTTCACCTTTCGGATGATGTCCTTAACCTCGTCGGTGGTCCATTGCCTCGCCTGTAAGCTCAATGTTGACAGAATTGCCAATAAAAATAGAATCTTTTTCATGGTATGTAGGTTGCTTTATTCTCTGAATTCCACTACCGTGATGCCAGCTCCGCCGAATTGGACATGTTCGTCGTGGAACGAGACGACACCCGAAACGGTGGCGAGGTACTGACGGATGACTTGCCGAAGGGCTCCCGTGCCTGTGCCGTGAAGGATTCGGACACGAGGAGCGTTGACAAGCAAAGCATCGTCGATGAAGTAGGTGACGGCCTGCAAGGCTTCGTCGGCCCGCATTCCCCGCACATCAATCTCTTGCCGGAAATCGAGGTGCTTCTGCCGGATACTGTCTTGGGTTTGGCGACTTATGAATGAAGCCCCCTCGCTGTTCCCCCCTCCTTTGGAGGGGCTGGGGGAGGCCTTCTCCAGTCTTTTAATATCCACTAACGTCCTCATCACACCAAATGTGACGGTTGCCTGTTTGCCTTCGATGGCGGTAATCGTTCCCACGGAAGTCTGTCCCTTGATGCGAACATAAGAGCCGACCCCCACAAAATCTCCCTCAGGGGAGGCTTCTGTTTTCTTCCCCTCGGGGGAGTTAGAGAGGGGTTGTTCTTTTCTCTTCGCCGCTTGCCTTTCTGCATGCCGCTTCCTGCGTTCCTCTATTTGACGGCGTTTCTTCTCGACATAGGCATCGAGTTCTTCCTGACTCATCTGCTCGACTTCGTCGCGGAAAGTCTGCAATTGTTGACGGGCAGAACGCGTCCGTTCCTTGTCGGCTTGGGCCTCCTTGATTTCTCGTATCGTGTTCTCAATCTGAGCGTTAGCAGCGGCGATAATCTTGTCCGCCTCGGCCTTTGCCTCTCGGATGATTTCCTTGCGCTTGCCTCGCAGTTCTTCAATCTCCTTCTCGTACTGTTCGATGGTTTGCACCATCTGTTTCTCCTGCGAATGAATCGTCTGCCGCTTGCCCTCCCAATAACGCTTGTCGCGAGTGATGTCGAGCAGATACTTGTCGGCATTGACATACTCCCGACCCACAAGTTCTGTTGCATCTGCAATCACCTCTTCGGGAATGCCGATTTTGCGGGCAATCTCGACTGCGAAACTGCTTCCCGGGTTACCAATCTGCAGTTGGAAAAGCGCTGCCATCTTCTGCCTGTCATAAAGCATTGCGCCGTTCACCACTCCAGGCGTGTCCTCGGCAAAGTGCTTCAGGTTCTGGTAGTGTGTCGTGATGACGGCAAAGGTCTTTTTCTCGACGAAACGCTTCAGGACAGCCTCTGCAATCGCTCCGCCAATCGTGGGTTCCGTTCCGCCTCCAAACTCATCGATTAGTAATAAGGTGTTGGGCGTGCAACCTGCCATCATACGCTTCATGTTGAGGAGGTGGCTACTGTAGGTGCTCAAGTCGTCGTCGATGCTTTGTTCGTCACCGATGTCGATAAAGATTTTCTCGAAGATGCCAGCCCTTGAACCGTCCGCCATCGGAACAGGAAGGCCGCATTGAAGCATGTATTGAAGCAAGCCGACAGTTTTCAGGCAAACACTCTTTCCGCCTGCATTCGGGCCACTAATGATGACGATTTGCTTCTTGCGATTGAGCATGATGTTGAGCGGCACAATCTTCTCTCCTTGCTTCTTGAGTTTGGCCTCCAGAAGGGGATGGCGAGCTTCGAACCAATCGATGAGCGGCGTGGAATAAATCTCAGGCGAGAGGCCTATGATGGCTTTCGTAAAGTGGTATTTCGCGATGAGGAACTCTATGTCTGCAAGGAATTCGAAGCCTCGCAAAAGCTCTTTGATGTTGGGGCGCAATTGCTCCGTAAACTCGCGAAGAATTCGAATCAGTTCCCGCTTCTCTTCGGCCTCCAATTCACGGATGCGATTGTTGGCTTCCACCACCTCTGCAGGCTCGATGAAGACCGTCTTGCCCGTCGCACTCTCGTCGTGAATGATGCCTTTGATGCGGCGTTTCAGGGCAGGGGCGACAGGAATCACCAATCGTCCGTCTCGCATGGCAGGAGCCACATCTTTCTCCACCAAACCCTCTGCTTGAGCCGCCTTGAGGATGTTCGAAAGGGTTCTGCTCACACTTCCCTCGGCTCGTTTCAACTCGTGACGAATCGACAAAAGCTCGCGGCTTGCTTCGTCCTTAATGCGACCGAATTTGTCAAGCATTTGCTCCAATCGCCGAGTAATCGCGCTGAAAGTAAAGACGCCTTCGGCAAGTTTCTCTAGGGCCGGGTAAAGAATGCCAGGATGAACGTCATCTTGTTTCCTGACAATGTCCACCCAAGCATGAAGGGTTCGGAGCACTCGCAAAAGCTCCCCAACAGTCTGTTCTTCCAGATAGGTTCCGTCGATGCGAATGCGATGAATCTCTTCTCTCAAATCGAAGAAATCTTGCTCCGGTAACTCAGTAGAAACCTGCAAGATGGATGCGAGTTCTGCAAGTTGTAGATGAAGTGTTGTGACGGCTTCGTGGTCGGCAAGAAACTGCATGGCATCCACTCGCTCATGTCCTAAAGGACTGAGACAATTGCCGTGCAACATCGCACGAACCTCGTTGAAACCTAACTTCTCCTCCAAACTCATAAGTCAAACAAAATTTACTGCTATGTCCTAAGACTTTGTCCTTATCTATTAATCAATACTTTTTTTGTACCCTTACCATTTCTGACAATATATATGCCAGGCCGTTTCTGCCCATCCGTTACGGCCACCCCGCTCGTGTTATAAATGCGGACATCATTGGAGCGCATACTATCGTCGGTGCGTACCTGCCCAATTGAGGTTTCTATGGCAGTAAGGTCCTTGAGGATGATGTTGTCGAAGGAGTAACTGAAGGAAGTCTTCTGAGTGCCGACCTTCAAGGCAAAATAGGCTATGCCCGTGGTGGATGCCTTCCACTTCATCACACCCGTCTTGTGATTGGTACCAGCTTTCGCCTTGGCAGACATCAAACCATCGTAGTTGGCGAGAGTGGCATCCTTCCACGAGTTCAACTGGCCGATGGTGTTCTCTTCCACCAAACCTACATCGGCGTAGTCCTTCGGTCTGTCAGTTACCATGAAAGCCTGAATCCAGAAGTCGCCGTTACCTTCTGCCCCTCGTACCGCAACATCGGCAGAATAGATGTGTCCGGCCACCACTTCTACGGGCTGGTATATCACAGTATTGAGCGAATGGCTTCGTGCCGAGGAAATGCATAAAGCTCCGCCATCGCCTTCGGAAGGAGTGTTTTCGGTTGAGTTCCACACATACTTGGTATTGTTTATCGACCCCAGCGATGCGGTTTGCCATGCACCTTGGAACTCGCATTCACCATTTGTCAGACGGTTACGTTCTTCGTCCGTATCAGGCATGATTGTCTCCAACTCCTGCTCCGTAGCTTCCTTCTTGCCAGTGAAGCGCAACCAGTTGATGTTAAGTCCACCTTTTTCTATATATATGCGAACGCGCAAAGTCCCTTGCGGCAGGATGATATTCGAGAAAGCCTTTGTACTCCATGTTGTGTAACCTCCTGTGGAATTCAACTTCGTAGAAGCGGTAACAGGTCGGTCATTAACGGTGATGCGGACAGTTGATGTGCCGGAGTTTATGGCATAGCGCAACTGCAATCGCCAATTGGCAGGTTCGTTAGGATTCTCTATCGTGTACTGGAGCCATTCGCCATCCTTTGTCTCTCCCACATAATAACCGCAGCTCTGGGCGTCGTTAGGTCCACTATAAACATCCACTCCGTCATTTCGATAGACCCATCCTCTCTGCCATGCAGAATAGTCCTCGCCGCTATACTGGTAGGAGGCATCGTCCTTGTCCCAATATGCCTTTCCCATCGGCCCCAAATCATAATGTGCAGCAAATACATAGTCGCCTGTTTGGCTGGGAACAAACGGCAGGCTTTCATCATCGAAAGGACGACGAAGTAGGGCATCAATATAATCGGTCCGAACTGTGCAGCGGCTGATGTGTTGTGCTTCGGCCCATGCTTTGCAGGCATTCCACAATGCGGTGGAAGAAGGCCTTGTGCCATTTTGCCATTGACTGATGACATTGTCGTAGTTTGATACGCGCTTCACTTGCAGAATGGTGTTGATGTTGCTTTTCTTCATCGGCCAACAAGACCATCCTGCAAACTGCATCGCTTCCTCATAGAGACATACGCAATCAGCCGTCCAGGAATTGCTGTTTTCCCCGAACTCGCCTATATAGATTGGACAATTGTACTTGCTCGCCATATCTGCCATGTATTGCGCCTGCGACTTTGTGTTATACACCCCGTAACGGTGGAACTGCAAAACCATCTTCGAGTCCATCTTTGTTGAGGGGAAGCCTGTGTAGTCGTTGCTGTAGGAATTGCCCTCAAGAATAACGATGTGGTTCTTGTCCACCTCGCGAATGGCTTTGATGATGGCCTTGAATGTGTCCCATAAAAGTTTGTTGCTATTAGCGAGCGTCCAATTCGTTTCATTGATGAGGTCGTAAGCTGCCACGCATTTCTGCTCCTGATAGCGCTCTGCAATCTTCTGCCACAAAGCAGCGAGTTTCGTTCGGTTTGCCTCGCTTTCCCATAATGAAGGCTTGCTTGAGTCGTAGTCACAAATGTCGCCAGAAGACTGACCGCCAGGACAAGCGTGCATATCCAGAATGAGCAGGATATTGTAGCGTTCTGCCCACACACACATGGAATCAATGCGAATGAAGCCCTCCTCCAGCCAAGTTTGTTCACCGGCAACAGGTTCCTTCTCAATAGGCAAAGTGAAGTATTTATAGTGCATCGGTACGCGCAAAGTGTTGAAACCTTGTTCCGAAAGGAACTTCATGTCTTCCTCGCAAAAGTTGTTGTCCATCCAAAGGCGGTCAAATTCCTCCACCTTTTCTTCCCCGCACACATCGGCAATCATTTTGTCGAACTTGAACTGACGGTCCAGATTGCCGGAGGTGTTCATCATATAGGGTTCGCGCACCATCCAGTTGCCGCAGTTCGTGCCACGCATAAGCAGTTTCTGCCCGTTGCGTGCAAGTAACTTAGTACCGGAAACCCGTACGAAATTGTCGCTTGCGTTGGCAGAGAATACACCAGTAACAGCAACCAGCAGCAATATCAAAAGCCTCATTATCTTGTCTGTGTAGTTCAAGTTCATTTAACTATTTCAGATTCTTCTCAGGATACATCGAGTTCCACCAAGTAGGATCATCTTGCAGCCATTTTGCGAACCAGGCCATGATGCTATCGTGCCAACGGAAGCGTTTGTTGTAGTTCAGGATGTGGTGATTCTCGCCCTCAACCGTGATGAAGGCACACTCTCTGCCAAGCAATTTGAGGGCAGTGAACATCTGTATGCTCTCGTTGATAGGCACGTTAGTATCTGCTCCACCATGCATGAAGAGAATGGGCGTGTGGACTTTGTCCGCATTGAAGAGTGGGGCGTGTCCACTATAGAGTTCCATATTGTTCCAAGGGTAAGAATGAGCTGCGGATGTAGTACTGTAGGAATATCCCCAATAACCATATCCCCAATAGCTGGCTGGATTGCTGATTCCAGCATGGCTCATCGCAGCTGCAAAGATGTCTGTTACGGTTTGCAGATACATCGTCATGAAGCCTCCGTAGCTCGCTCCCATGCAACCAATCTTGTCAGCCTTTACGTAGGGGTGTTCTTTGCAGAACTGCTTGGTGCCCTGAATGATGTCGTCAGCCGTGTAATCGCCATAGGCATTAACGTGGCGCGAAGCAAACTCTTGACCGAAACCGCTGCAACCAGAAGGTTGAATGACGTAAACCACATAACCCATCGCTGCCCATTCCTGATAGTTGTAGTAGCTGTCGAGGTATCGACCAACAGGCGAACAACCGCCATAGTAATAAACGAGCATGGGGTATTGCTTCGTTTCGTCAAAGAATGGAGGCAAATAGTAGCAACCATAAATCGTGTCGCCCCGTTCTGCCTTGAAGTTCCAGTCTTGGCATTTACCAAGCTGAATGTCCTTGAGTCTTGTGGGATTGAGGTCGCAAAGAAGCTTCTCTTTGCCTGTCTTGAGGTCGCGCAGCCAACAACGGTCTGTACTCATGCTACTTTCCCCTATATATGCGAGGAGTGGCTTCTCTTCAGCCAAACTGAAGCTGCTATAAATATAAGGTTCGGAAAGTGGTAACATCTCGGCCTTTCCGTCCTTGGGATTGATGCGATAGAGGCTCTTCAGGTCATGGTTTTCGCAAAGTGCATATATCATGCCGTCCTGCTCTGACCATTGATAGGAAGCGACAGAAGGGTCGAAATCGCGAGTCAAGCAACGCACTTCCTTCGTCTCGAGGTTGATGAGGAACAGTTCATACTCATAGCTGCTGGGTATAACGCCTTTGGGAAGGGTGTTACCCAAACCATCGAAAGCTTCAGGACTGCCCGTAAGTGCCACATATTTCTCGTCTGGCGAGAAGGTGTATGAGCCGATGAAGCCATCGTGACGAACAAGGGTGTCTGCCTTTCCTGTAGCCGGATCGAGCAGGAGCAGGTCTGTGAATTCGAAGGGGCGTTCCGTCAGTTTCTCTGTGTGAATGGAAACGAGATAGCGGCTTGCATCCTTGTTGGGGATGACATAAACATTGCGAGCACCTTTGGTGATGGGAGTTGTAATGCCTGTCTCGATGTCGTAGAGCGAATAGTTACGACGGTTTCGATAGCCAGGCTGACGATCATCAGGTTCAAGGATTTGGTGCACGTCCTTGTTCTTCTCTTCTGGAACTTTCTCGTCGATGGTCACAAGGAAGTGCTTCATGTCATCGGTCAGGTAGGCGTATCCTTTGCCAGTATATTTGCCAATGAATGTCTTCTCGCCAGTCTTGGGGTCAACCGTTTCGTAGCATCTTGTGCCCTCTGTCTCGCGATAGCTGCGAAGGTAACGGTCTCCTTTGGGGAGCCAACGCTGGAAACCGTCGAGACTGAACTCTTTGCCCGTTGCGAGGTCGATGAAGATGTCTTTGCCATCCGTTTCGCCTCCTTTATAAGTGACGTTCTTGTGAATGCGAACGTATTTGCCTGAGCTGGAGAGCTCTACGCCATTTATGCGTTCACCATGCATCATGTCTGCATTCGTCCAATAACGTTTGCCTTCTGGATTGATTTCGAGAGCTTGCTCGCTTTCGACGGAAACACGAAGCGTATCAGGTTTGTCGCCTTTACGGAGCAACTTGATGCTTACTTCATGCCGACCTGGAACGAGTTCGAAGTCGCCTCCCTGCTCATTGCCGTCTATGTATAGCTTGTGCTTGCTCTCGCACTTCACATTGACCTTACCCTTTGCAAAGCCTGTGTTCTGGAAGGTGAAGCCTGCCATATAAAGTTGAGGCTCATCTGTTGGGGGAAGTACAACCTCTTCGACGGATGGTTTGTCTTTCCATATGTCAGTCTTTGCAAAAGCATCCATCAGGACGTTATCCAGGTCGATGCGATTGCCTTCGCTGTCCAGACTGTCTGTCATGAATGGCTTGTTCGTAGGGTAGGGACCAACTAGACGAAGGTTTTTGACATCTGTTGCGTTTGCCATTATGGGCAAAGCTATGAGGGCGAGTGCTGCCCAAAGGGTTTTAACTTCTCGATACATTCTTTACGCCTTTTACTGTTTTGAGTTTCTTGATGAGTTGTTGCAGACGGCTTGTGTCGTCGAGCATGACGGTAAGCGAGCCGTTGAAGAGGCCATCGTGGCTGTCGATGCTGATGCTTCGCAGCTGGATTTTCTCTTCCTTGCTTATTATATTGGTGATGTTGTTGATGATGCCTATGTCGTCGTTTCCAATGACGCGAAGGGTGATGGGATATTGGCTGCCGCGCTTTCCTGCCCATTTAGCACGAACTATTCTGTAGCCAAAACGTTGCCTGAGTTGTGGCGCATTCGGACAGTCTTCTCTGTGAATCTTGATGCCGCCTCCGCTTGTGACGAAGCCGAAGACTGCGTCGCCATAAACTGGCTGACAACATCTTGCCATCTGGAAATCGAGGCCTTTCAGATTCTGGTCTATGACGAGCACATCACTTTGCTCAATTTGCCGCTTTGCCTTCTCGTCTTCAGGCATCACGAACTGGTCTGCACTAAGTGTTGGCCCAGTCTTTTCTGCTTCTCCATGATCGAAGCGTTGTTGCTGGGCATATGCTTCGAGGACTGAGTTCATGTCGAGCTTTCCGTCTGCCAGAGCTGCATAGAAGTCCGTAACGATTTTGTAGCCCAGTTTCGACATCGTATGCATCAGGACGGGCTCCTCGTAGTCGAGCTTCTTGTTCTTCATCTTGCGCTCCAGCTCCTCTTTCGCAAGCAAAGCTTGTCGGCTCTCCATTTCCTTGAGGCTTTGGCGCACCTTTGCCCTGGCTCGAGTTGTAGTGACGATGCTGAGCCAGTCCTGTTTGGGCGTTTGGTTGCTGCTGGTCAGGATTTCGACTTGGTCTCCGCTTTGCAGCTTCTGCCGAATGGTGACGTTTTTGCCACCTATTCTGGCTCCCACACATTGATTGCCCACCTTGGAATGGATATGATAGGCGAAGTCGAGCACAGTCGCGCCCATCGGAAGCTTGAAGATATCACCTTTCGGAGTAAAGACAAAGACCTCATCTTCCTTCAGGTCGAGACGGAACTGATCCATCAGTTGGGCATCATCGTTCGTTTCCAGAGCGCTACGGACACCAGCCAACCATTCCTCCACACCGCTTTCGCCAGAGCGAATGCCCTTGTATCGCCAATGTGCAGCCAGTCCGTGCTCGGCTATGTCGTCCATCCTTTCTGTGCGAATCTGCACCTCAACCCACTTCTGTTCAGGGCCCAGAACGGTGATGTGAAGGCTTTCGTAGCCGTTGCTTTTGGGGACAGAAAGCCAATCGCGCATTCGTTTCGGATTGCTCTGGTACATGTCTGTGATGATGCTGAACACTTGCCAGCACTCCATCTTTTCCTTTTCTGGAGGCGAATCGAGGATGATTCTGATGGCAAAGAGGTCGTAGACGCCATCCACATCGACGTGCTGCTTCTGCATTTTCTGCCAGATGGAGTGGATGCTTTTGGTGCGCCCTTTCATGTGGTAGTGCAGTCCTGCTTCCTTCAGCTTCTCGTCGAGAGGCTTCAGGAAACGTTCGATGTAGGCGTCCCTGCTGCGTTTCGTCTCGTTCAGCTTCTCCTTTATATGATAGTAGGCATCGTGCTCGAGGTATTTGAGGCTGAGGTCTTCCAGCTCGCTCTTCAGCTTGTAGAGGCCAAGTTTGTGAGCGAGTGGGGCATAGAGATAAGCGGCTTCCATCGAGACTTTCCTTTGCGCCTCGATGTTTTCGACGTCCTTGATCTGCCGCATCACACAGACGCGATTGGCAATCATGATGAGAATGACGCGCATGTCCTCGGCAAAGGTGACGAGCAGACTGCGGAAGTTCTCGCTTCCCACGGTTGCACTCTTTGTGTAGAGCTCGCGGATTCGCATCAGTCCATGCAGGATGTGAGCCACCTCTTCGCCAAAATCCTTGCGTATCTCGTCGAGCGAAGCAGCTCCGCTTTTCACTATCGACCAGAGCAAGACGCTGATGACGCTGCCCCTAGTCAGACCGATTTCTTCGCCTACGATGAGTGCCGTTTCCGTGTCTTTCACGATTGGGTTGATGCCGAAGACGTCCCTTTGCAGCAGACCTTGTTGGGTCGCTCTGTCCAGATACTTCCTGATCTTCGCCTCGTCACCCTCCTGAACGACGTCTGCAGCCATCGCAAAGAGCTGTCTCTGAACGGCTTCTATGCGAATGCGTTCCTTTTCGGTAAAGAATTTGGCAATCTCCATTTCCTGCTACATTATATATTTTAAGGACAAAGGTACAAAAAATATTTGAATAATCGAGCGAGTCGTTCGTTTTATTTATGTTAAACTTGTCAAAAAACGTCCCCAGCGTAAATGGCAAACAACTAGTGTTACGTTCGCAATCGTATAGTGTTACGTTTGCATTTGTATAGTGTTACGATGGCAATCGTATAGTGTGACGTTTCGAGGGGTAAAACGTTAATAATGCAAAAATCATACGCAATTCTTTGGAGGTTTGCATTTTTCTTCGTTAATTTGCACAGGATTTATTACGGAATTAACGACATTAACTTATGAAGAGGATTCAACTGTTACTGGCTATGACGGCCATCTTGTTCCTGGCAACAGGCTGTGAGATCAACCGCAAGAAGATTCTGACCGTAGAGCAGCTCCCAGAAGCGGCCCAGACCTATATCAAGGAGAATATGCCTGAGGCAAAGGTGCTCTATGTGAAGAAGGATAGGAAGAATTTCAAGACCTATTACGAAGTCAAGTTCGACAACCTGATGGAGCTCGAATTCGACAGTAAGGGCGAGATTTACGACATTGATGTAGACGATTAATAACCGATAAAACACGACAATTATGAAACAGATGAAGTATTTGCTGATGGCACTGATGTGCCTCATTTCGTCGAGCGTAATGGCTGACGATACGCCAATTCCAGTAGAACAACTCCCAGAAGCAGCCAAAACTTTCGTTCAGACCAATTTCAAGGGTCAGAAGATTGTCTATGCCGAGAAGGATTGGAACTCCTTCGAGTGCCGCCTTGCCGATGGAACCAAGATCGAGTTTACCAAGAAAGGCGCATGGAAGAAGATTGACCGCAAGGCTGCTGCTGTTCCTGAAGCTATCGTTCCTGCTGCCATCCAGGAGTATGTGAAAGCCAATTTCGAAGGCTGCATGGTCACCAAGATCGACAAGGAGCGTTACGGCTACGACATCGAGTTGTCGAACGACGTGGACTTGAAGTTCAACTTCCAAGGCGTTCTCATCGGAATGGACGACTAAGCGCTTGTTCATCACGCAACTAATCAGTCCAGTTGGAGTTCCAGCTGGACTTTTTTTATCTTTTTCTTCATTCTGCATTCTATATTGTTGAATTTTTTGTAACTTTGCAGCATAAAACTCCACAAAAACCGTATCGTCGAAGGAGAAAAAGACTTGACCACATAAAAACGCAAAGATATGTTTAGCAAGGAAGATCTTCTGCAGATTCAGCAGAAAGGAATGAGTGAAGCGCAGATTGAAGCGCAGTTAGAGTGTTTTCGGAAGGGTTTTGACTTCCTCAAACTGAAGGGTGCCGCTTCCGTTGGCGAGGGCATCATAGCTCCTTCGGACGATGAGGCTGAAGCCTACATCCAGGCTTGGAACGACTACAAAGCAGAAGGGCACTGCATTACCAAGTTTGTGCCTGCAAGTGGCGCTGCCAGCCGTATGTTCAAGAATGTGTTCGAGTTCCTGAATGCCGACTACGAAGTGCCCACCACGGACTTCGAGAAGATATTCTTCGCCCACATTCACAACTTCGCTTTCTTTGACGCGCTGAACGACGCATGCTTCCTGAACGAAGGCAAAGGTGTGGATTCGCTCATCGAGGAGGGCAACTACAAAGCCGTAGCAGAGAATATGCTTGGCGAGGAAGGCCTGAATTACGGTCAGCTCCCGAAGGGTTTGTTGCAGTTCCACGCTTACGACGACTGTGCCAAAACGCCTGTTGAGGAACACCTTACGGAAGCCGCTCTCTACGCAAGCAGCAGGGGAGAGGCGGAAGTGCATTTCACTGTTAGTAGCGAGCACAGAGTGCTTTTCGAGGAACTCCTCGAGCGTGTCATTCCAGAGGCTCAAGCCGAGCACAAGATAACCTACAAGGTGAGCCTGAGCGAACAGAAGCCAAGCACGGACACGATAGCTGTGAATATGGACGACACGCCTTTCCGCACAGGTGAAGGCAAGCTGCTGTTCCGTCCTGGAGGCCATGGTGCACTCATCGAGAACCTCAATGACCTTGAGAGCGACATTGTCTTCATCAAGAACATCGATAATGTCGTGCCTGATCGCTTGAAGTCCGATACTGTCTTCTGGAAGCAAGTCATCGCCGGAGTGCTGGTTCAAGCGCAGAAGAAGGTATTCGGTTTCCTACGTTTGCTTGACAGCGGAAAGTTCAATCACGACGACCTCGAGGACATGATTCGCTTCCTTCGTCACACCCTTTGCTGCGATGTGCCCAACCTGAAGAATATGGAGGACACGGAGCTGCACATTTTCCTGCGGAAAAAGCTCAACAGACCCATCCGAGTTTGTGGAGTCGTGAAGAACGTTGGCGAGCCAGGGGGCGGACCGTTTCTGGCTTACAACCCCGATGGTAGCATTTCGTTGCAAATTTTGGAGAGCAGCCAGATAGACCAGAACAACCCAGAGTATGTGGAGATGTTCACGAAGGGCACGCACTTCAATCCTGTAGACCTCGTTTGTGCCGTTCGCAACTACAAGGGCGAGAAGTTCAACCTTCCCGACTTTGTTGACCCTGCTACGGGCTTCATCTCATACAAGAGCAAAGATGGAAAGGAATTGAAAGCTTTGGAGCTTCCGGGCCTTTGGAATGGGGCAATGAGCGACTGGAACACCATCATGGTCGAGGTGCCCCTTACGACCTTCAATCCTGTCAAGACGGTCAACGATTTGCTTCGTCCGCAACATCAGAAATAAGACAATAAGACATGAGGAAAGTCATATATTGTCTCTTCTTCCTTTTGGCCCAATTGACTGTTGTCTGCGCTCAGCAGTTTGTGGAAGACTCTCTGAAAGTGGACGGATTCATGCGTAGGTTCGATGTCTTTCTTCCAGAAGGGATAAAACCTGATGCCCCGCTTGTTTTCTATCTGCACGGGTATGGCGGAAGCATATATCGCAATAATCCGATGGTCGAGACGGCTTTGCGGGAAGGCTTTGCCGTATGCATTCCTCAAGGCTTGAAAGACCCGAAGGGGAAGCCGAGCTGGAATGTGGGCTATCCTTTTCAGGAGGGTTGGAAAGTGGATGATGTGAGGTCGCTCAGCAAGATGGCTGCTTATGTGCAGAAGCGCTATCATCTGAGCCGCGAGAACACCTTCCTGACGGGCATGTCGAATGGTGGCGAAATGTGTTATCTGATGGCCTATTCCAAGCAGAAGGCCTTCAAGGCAGTCGCTCCTATCGCAGGTCTGACGATGGTGTGGATGTACCGGGATTTGGAAGCATGCAAACCGATTCCTCTTTTCGAGATTCATGGGACGGAAGACCGCACTTCCGAATGGACGGGTGACCTTGATAACCAAGGCGGTTGGGGTGCTTATATGCCTGTTCCGCTTGCCGTGGGTTATTGGGTGGCAAAGAACCGTTGCATGAAAGAAGAGACGGAGCGAGTGGAGGGTCTGAACAGGGAAAACGGACACTACATCATCAAGCACCGCTTTACCGGGAGTGCAACGGGTTGCGACGTCTGGCTCTACGAGGTGGTTGGCGGGAAGCATTCTGGGCATACCGAAGACATCAAGACTGGCGACGAGATTTGGAGTTTCTTCAAGAAGTATGTGAGGTAGTTCGGGGAGATGATTGAGGTCTCCTTCTTACATACCTCAAATAGGCTTCATGTTCCAGGTCTCTTTTGTCACGAGGTTGCTTCGCCAACATGAAGTGTCACGATTGCAGACTTTACGTGCTGTGTGGCCGCTTTCAACACGTGTAGATTGCCGCTGCTTCAGCCTGTGTTTATCAATAAGTCAAAGATCTGTTGGGGGATAAGGATGCGCCGCTGCGTGTCCTTATTTCATATGTGGTGCTCCGCGTCCGGAGTCGTGAAAGTGTGTATCGCGATGGATTTCTAAATCCGCTGCAAAGATACAACATTTCCATTGCGGTCTACGAATAAAAGTGCAATTATTTTTAAAAAATTTTTCGCATATTCACGGCATTGTTGGAGAACGTTGCAGCGTTGCAGTGTTGCAGTTCTCCAACTGCCTTTTCAGAGCCCAGAAAATAGTTTTATATTATATTAATATAATATAAAGTTTGACTTTGGCTTTTTCGCATCCTTGTTTTACAACTGCAACACTGCAACGCTGCAACACAATGAATAGACATGCGAAAGGGCTATTTATCTCAAATCACCCTATTCATCGGGGTTTCGGATACTAAGTTGGAAATTTCTTGAGGGCGGTCTGAATAAAAATTCAGCGAAATGTTTGGTGGTTTCGACAAAAAGTCGTAAATTTGCACCCGCTTTTGCTTATAGCAAGGCATGTGATTATTAACTTTTTACTAACTTTTAATTAATCTGTATGGCAGATTTGAAAAATGTTGCTCCTCTGGAAGACTTCGATTGGGAGGCATACGAACAGGGTGACAGCAACGCAGGTGTGAGCCGTGAGGCTCAAACAGAGGCCTATGAGGGCTCTCTGAACAAGGTAGGTGACCACGACGTAGTCGACGGTACCGTTATCTCTATGAACAAGCGCGAGGTAGTGGTTAACATCGGTTATAAGAGCGATGGTATCATACCTATGAGTGAATTCCGCTACAATCCCGACCTGAAGGTTGGCGACACTGTAGAGGTTTACATCGAGAACCAGGAAGACAAGAAGGGTCAGCTCATCCTGTCTCACAAGAAAGCACGTGCTTCCCGCTCTTGGGACCGTGTGAACGAGGCTCTCAACAACGAAGAAATCATCAAGGGCTACGTGAAGTGCCGCACCAAGGGCGGTATGATCGTGGACGTCTTTGGCATCGAGGCTTTCCTGCCTGGCAGCCAGATCGACGTGAAGCCCATTCGCGATTACGATATCTTCGTAGGCAAGACGATGGAGTTCAAGGTTGTGAAGATCAACCAGGACTACCGCAACGTCGTTGTCAGCCACAAGGCTCTCATCGAAGCAGAGCTGGAGGCACAGAAGAAGGAAATCATCAGCAAGCTCGAGAAGGGTCAAGTGCTGGAGGGTATCGTCAAGAACATCACCAACTACGGTGTCTTCATCGACCTTGGTGGTGTGGACGGTCTCATCCACATCACAGACCTCAGCTGGGGCCGCGTGAGCGATCCGAAGGAGATTGTCGAGCTCGACCAGAAGATTAATGTCGTTATCCTCGACTTCGACGACGAGAAGAAGCGCATTGCTCTCGGCCTGAAGCAGCTCACTCCCCATCCTTGGGATGCTCTGGACAAGGAGCTCAAGGTGGGCGACCGCGTGAAGGGCAAGGTTGTCGTGATGGCCGACTACGGTGCATTCATCGAGATTGCTCCCGGCGTAGAAGGTCTCATCCACGTCAGCGAGATGTCTTGGAGCCAGCACCTCCGCAGCGCTCAGGACTTCATGAAGGTGGGCGACGAGGTTGAAGCAGTCATTCTCACTCTCGACCGCGAGGAGCGCAAGATGTCTCTCGGCATCAAGCAGCTTAAGGACGATCCCTGGGAGAACATCGAAGAGAAGTATCCCGTGGGCAGCAAGCACACTGCTAAGGTTCGCAACTTCACCAACTTCGGCATCTTCGTCGAGATTGAGGAAGGCGTTGACGGCCTGATTCACATCAGCGACCTCAGCTGGACCAAGAAGATTAAGCACCCCAGCGAGTTCACGCAGATTGGTGCTGAGATAGAGGTTTGCGTCCTCGAAATTGACAAGGCGAACCGTCGCCTGTCTCTCGGTCACAAGCAGCTCGAGGAGAATCCTTGGGACGTCTTCGAGACCGTCTTCACTCAGGACAGCATTCACGAAGGCACCATCGTCGAGATGCTCGACAAGGGCGCTGTAATTCAGCTCGAGTATGGCGTGGAAGGCTTTGCAACTCCTAAGCACCTCGTTAAGGAAGACGGCACTCAGGCACAGAAGGGCGAGAAGCTGCAGTTCAAGGTGATTGAGTTCAACAAGGACAGCAAGCGCATCATCCTCTCTCACAGCCGCATCTTCGAGGACGTGCAGCGTGCAGAAGCTCGTGAGGCTCGCGAGGCCAAGAAGGCTACACGCAAGCCCGCTCAGAAGGAAGAGCCCGTTGTTCAGAACCAGGCTGCCAGCACAACCCTGGGCGACCTCGATGCTTTAGCAGAGTTGAAGGCTAAGATGAAGGCCGAGGAAAAGCCTAAGGCAAAGAAGGCTGAGCCCAAGGCAGAGCCCGTAGCCGAGGCTCCCAAGGCAGAGCCCGCAGCAGAAGCTCCGAAGGCAGAACCTGTAGCAGAGGCTGAAGCTAAGACAGAGGAATAAATCAACATTCCAATGTGCAACGAATAGCCCCGTCCCCCACAAAGGGGCGGGGCTTCATTTTTCATTTTATCATTTTGAACTTTGAACTAAACATACTCGGTTGCGGCTCTGCCAAGCCTACCACTCGCCACCAGCCTACCTCGCAGATACTGAACGTGAGGGGCAAATACTTCATGATAGATTGTGGCGAGGGCGTGCAGGCGCAGATGCAGAAGATGGGGCTTTCGATGATGAACATCGGCCACATCTTCATCAGCCACAACCATGGCGACCACGTCTTCGGACTGCCCGGACTGATTGGCACGATGGACCTGCTGGGGCGGACTGCCGAGCTCCACATCCACGGGCCGCAGCAAGTGGGTGAACTTCTCGATTTCCTGCAGCGAACTTACTACAGCGACATTCAGTACAAAGTCCTTTTTCATCCGGTTGACGTACGCAAGCATGAGCTTATCTACGAAGACCGCAGTATCACGGTTCACAGCATCCCCCTGCAGCACCGACTTCCCACAAGCGGCTATCTCTTCCGCGAGAAACCAAACCTGCCGCACATCCGCAGGGAGATGATAGAGGCATACAACATCCCTGTCAGCCAGATAAACAACATCAAGGCGGGGGCTTCGTGGACGACGGAGGACGGAACCGTCATTCCTCACGAACGCCTGACCACGCCTGCCACGCCTTCCCGCTCCTTTGCCTATTGCAGCGATACCGTCTATCTGCCCGGGCTGAAGGACATCATCGAGGGCGCCGACCTACTATACCACGAAGCCACTTATTTCCATGAACGTGCTCTGAGAGCAGAGCAGACCATGCATACCACAGCCCTTCAGGCAGCCACTTTGGCCCGAGACGCAAGGGTGGGGCAGCTCTGCATCGGCCATTTCAGTGCTTCCATCAAAGACGAAAACGCTCTTCTTAAGGAGGCACAAAGCATCTTCCCCCATACCGTCCTCGCCAACGAAGGACTTGTCATCAGCATTTGAAGCTGGGACTTGCCAATCCCCGCGTGCGGCGTTTGCCATCCCCGCGTGCGGCGTTTGCGATCCCCGCGTGCGGCGTTTTAATTCCCCCTAAAGGGGGGTAGGGGGTCTGCGTGCGGCGTTTTAATTCCCCCTAAAGGGGGTTAGGGGGTCTGCGTGCGGCGTTTTAATTTCCCCTAAAGGGGGGTAGGGGGGCTGCGTGCGGCGTTTGTGGTTATTTCTGCAGATGTGAATAAACTCCTCGTACAAACGACCTGCCGACCAAGTCACTTGCCTCCGCCGCCGAGGGCGATATAGAGCGCAATAATAGCTTGGCTGCCACTATACATGTTCATGGCTTCGCTGAGCTGGGCACGGAGCAGCGACTCCTGGGCTGTGAGCACTTCCAGATAACTGGCCTTGCCGTTGTCCATCAGTTCGTGAGTGCCTGTATAAGCCTCGTGCAACACATCAACCTGTTTATGGTAGTACCCGTGCTTCTCGACGGCGGTCTGATAGTCCGCAAGGGCTTCGTTCACTTGGTTGCCGGCATCGATGACGGTCTGCACGTAGGCGCCCTTCATGTCTTCCTGTGCCAGCTTGGCAATCTTCAGGTTAGCCTTCAGCTTCCCTTGTGAGAAGATGGGCTGCGCGAGCTGTCCCATGGCATTGAGCAAGAGGCTTCCCGGATTCATGACAGCTCCGCCGCCATTGTTTGTCCAGCCAATCAATCCTGAGAGGGTGATGTTTGGGAAGAAAGCAGAACGGGCAACTTGTGTGTTGTAGAAGGCCTCTTCCATGACATAGTTTGCCATGCGGATGTCGGGGCGATTCTCCAGCAACTGTGCCGACACTCCTTGAAACAACTTTTGCGACAGAGCATATTTGCCCCACTTGCTGCGTTCGATGTGTCTGGGCGAAACAGCCTGAAGGCGGCAGATGGCATTCTCTACACTTTGGATGTTGCGGCGTGTGTCAGCAATCTGCGTCTTGATATCGAGCCACGATGCCTCCATCTGGTTGACAGCGGTGGAGTATGACTTGCCGTTCTCCCATAGCGCCCTTTGAGTGTCGAGCGAAGCACTCCATAGGCTGTCCGTCTGGATAAGGATTTCCAGCTGTTTGTCGAGCACCTGCAACATGCTGTACTGCTGGGCGACGGTGCTGACGAGATTCGAGTGAACGACATTCTCATAGCATTGTGCCTGCAGCACGACCGCCTTCGCAGCACGCTTTCTGTTCGTTATGGAGCCGAATGCCTCCACCTCCCAGTTTATTTGCAACGGCAAGCTATAGCCCTTGAAGGCCTTGTTGTAGTCGAAGCTTGATATCGTCCCCTGCGGAGCAAAGCTGAGCGAAGGCAGGTATGCAAGCTTGGCTGCTTTCAGCGATGCCTCGCTTTGCTCCACAGCAATTCGGGCAGAGGCCAGGTCTGTATTATTGGACAGCACCTGCTCAATGAGTTGCTGCAACAGCGGGTCGGTGAAGAACTCACGCCATGAGAGTGGCGCCTCGGCGGTAGCAGCACTGGGGGCACCAATGACGTCGGCCGGGATTTCATTCTTCTGTTCGTACTTCTCATATAAGCCGCAGCTCGTGAACAACATGCCCATGGCTGCAATAAGGATTATATTCTTTTTCTTCATTTCTTTCGTTCTTTCGATATTTCGACATTTCGTTATAACGTCATTTCGTTGTTCCGTTATAACGTTATTCTGTTATGACGAATCCTTACTTCTCTACTTCCTTTCCCTGGAACCTCTCGTGCAGGTTTTGGAACACGATGAAGAAGGCAGGCACGACGAAGAGCAATGCAATAGTGCCGATGCTCATGCCGCCGATGACGCCAATGGCAAGGGCACGGTTGCCGTTAGCTCCTGCGCCGCCTTCAATGACAAGGGGTATCATGCCGATAATCATCGTGAGCACCGTCATCAGGATGGGACGCAGGCGTTCCTGGCAGGCAGCGAAGGCAGCGTCCTTGATGCTCATGCCCTGGGCGTGACGCTCAGAGGCAAACTCCGTAATCAGGATGGCTGTCTTCGCAAGCAAGCCAATCAGCATGATGACACCCGTCTGCAGATAGATATTGTTGTCCATGCCTGGGATTTGCTGCGTATAGCCGAAGTAGGCAAACGCGAAGGCTCCCATCAGTCCGAAGGGCACGCTTAGTAGCACGGCCATCGGCGTGAACCAGGAGTTATAAAGGGATGCCAAGATGAGGTAAATCAGGATGGCACAGATGACGTAGATGAGGGCCGTAGCATTGGAACCCGAAGCCTCTTGCAACTCACGCGACATGCCGCTGAACTCATAGGTGGCCGTGGAGGGCATCTCCTCCTTGAACACCTCGGCAATGGCCTTGTGTGCGTCGCCTTCGGTGTAGCCGCTACCTGGGGTAACGGGGCAGGTGATGCTCTGGAAGAGGTTGAAGTGTTCGATGTTGGCCGGGCCTACTATCTCCTTCAGCGAGACGAACTCCGAGATGGGTGCCATCTTGCCGCCTTTCACCTGAACGAAGATATTGTTGAGCGACGACGGGTCGAGGCGATATTCGGGCGAGGCGGCGGTCATGATACGATAGACCTTTCCATACTGGTTGAAGTTCCCAACGTAGGCGCCACCACAGAAAGCGCCGAGCGTGTTGAGCACGTCAGCCGGCGACACACCAGCGCGGTCGCATTGGGTAGCATCGACATCGACCTGATATTTTGGGTAGCGCTCGGAATAGGTGGACATAGCGGAGGCAATCTCGGGACGCTCAGAGAGCTTGGCCAGGAAGTGCTCGGTTTGCTTGGCAAACTCCGACAGGTTGCCGTCGGTGGGGTCTTCCACCACGAGCATCACGCTGTTGCTCGTACCGTAACCAGGAATCTGAGGCATCTGGAAGGGGAATACCAGCGCGTTCTTGATATCCATGCAATCGTAGTAGAATCGTCCTGCAACGAGGTCAATCAGATGGTTCACGCCAGGGCGTTCGTCCCAGTTCTTCAGACGAACAACCAGCGTGGCAAAGTTGGAGCCTTCACCCGAGACAATGCCAAAGCCACAGCAGACAGCGAAGCTCTCCAGTTCGGGAATTTTCTTCACCTTCTCTTCCACTTTCTTCAAAATCTCACGAGTCTGCTGCAATGTGGTGCCTTCTGGTGTTTGCACCTCAGCCAAGAACACGCCTTGGTCCTCCTGCGGCACGAGACCTGACGGCAGGCTTCTCATGAAGAACACGAGCAGCACGGCAGCCACAGCCAATAGACTCCATGACAGGATGGGGCGCTTGATGAACTTGCCGACGGCCTTCGAGTACTTATTGTAGATGGCATTGTAGCTCGCCTCGTAAGCTTTCTTTGTGTAGTAGTTCAAGTTCTTGCCTTCCTTTCCCTTCGTCACTTTCATCATGATGGCGCATAGGGCTGGACAAAGCGTGAGGGCTGATACGCACGACAGGCCGACGGACGAGGCAATCGTCACGCCGAACTGGGTGAAGAACGTGCCTGAGGTGCCCGGCATGAACGTTACGGGGATAAACACAGCCATGAACACCAGCGTACACGACACGACGGCTACCGACACCTCGTTCATGGCTTGGCGGGTTGCTTCGCGAGCATCTGAGACGCCATTCTCCATCTTAGCCATGACAGCCTCTACCACGACAATGGCATCGTCCACCACTGTGCCGATGGCCAGCACAAGGGCAAAGAGCGTCAGGATGTTGAGAGAGAAACCTGCTAACTTGACGATGGCAAAGGTGCCCAGCAGCGAAACGATAATCGAGATGGATGGGATGATGGTGGCCTTGAAGTTCTGCAGGAAGAAGTACACCACGAGTACAACAAGGATGATGGCTATGATGAGCGTCTCGACCACGTTGTGTATGGCAGCAAAGAGGAAGTCGTCGCTGGTCATCATGGTCACGAACTCCAGTCCGGCCGGCATCGTTGCCTTCATTTCCTCGAAGGTCTTGTTGATGCGGGCATTGACCTCTGTGGCATTGGCGCCTGGGGCTTGGAACACCATGAAGAGGGCGCCGGGCTTGTCCTGAATGTTAGATGTGTAGTTGTAACTCATCGCGCCTATCTCCACATCGGCCACGTCGCTCAGGTGCAGCAAGTGACCGCCGTCGCTGGTGCGCAGCACGATGTCATTGAATTCTTCGATAGTCTTGAGCGTTCCCTTGTACTCCATCGAGTACTGGTAGGCATTCTTTGACTGCTCGCCTAAAGAACCCGGGGCAGCGACAAAGCTCTGAGTTCCGATGGCATTGAACACATCATTGGGCGTCAGGCCGTATTGTGCCATCACGTCGGGCTTCATCCAGATGCGCAGGGCGTATGTGTTGCCCAAACTCTGAACGTTGCCCACGCCGGTGATACGCATCAAGCGCGGCTTGATGTTGATGTCCACATAGTTCGAGACGAAATCCTCGTCGTACTTGCCATCGGCACTCTTCACAGCAAATATCTGCAGGATATTGCTTTGTTGCTTCATCACTTGCACACCTACCTTGTTCACCTCGGCAGGCAGCAAGGCCAAGGCTCTTGTCACGCGGTTCTGCACGTTCACGGCAGCCATGTCGGCATCGACGCCCTGCCGGAAATAGACATTGATGCTGACATAACCCGACGATGATGCCTTTGAGGTCATGTAGGTCATGTCTGTCACACCGTTGATGGCCTCTTCGAGGGGCTGGATGACGGACTTCATTACCGTGTTCTGGTCGGCACCGGAGTAGGAGGTCGAGATGAGCACAGTGGGCGGTGCAATGTCGGGATACTGTTCTACTGCCAGTGTGCTCATAGAGATGTAGCCCACCAGCGCTATTACAATCGAGATGGCGCATGCCATCACGTATTTGTCGATAAATATGTTGTTCTTCATTATTGAGATAACGATATTGCGTTACTACGTTATGACGAAATCACGGGGCTCAGAACAGGACTCGTTGGCCTTCTGTCACGTTGTTTGCACCGATGGTCACAATCTTGTCTCCCTCATTCAGGCCGCTCCTGACAATACAATCCTTGCCGTTGCCGACATCTTCTGTCTTCACGTCGATGGCAGTTGCGGTGCTGTCAGCCTTAACCATATATACCAGCGATTTGTCCTGCATGCGCACTACGGCTTCCAGAGGTATTACTATCACGTTGCTCTCTGCATAAGGCAGCACCACCGTGCCTTGAACACCCGAGTAGAGATGCCCGTCGGGATTGGGGAACGAGGCCTTGCAAGCCAGCGAGCCTGTAGTCGCATTAACTACGCCCGTCAAGCTCGTGATGCGTCCTTTATGGGGATATTCAGTTCCACTCTTCATGACAAACGTCACATCGGGCAAGCTGGCCAAGTATTTATCCTTGTCGGCACTCGACATGCCCGACTGCACCAGCTCTTCGCTGATTGCCTCCGTCACGGAGAACTCAGCATCCATCGTCGTATTGCCACTCAGCATGGTTAGTTGCGACATGGGCGACACCTGGTCGCCTGCACGGACAGGAATCTCGCCGATGATACCTGTAACGGGAGCTGTAATAGTGCAGAAGCCCAGATTCACCTTTGCACGGTTGACCGAATCACGAGCTTGAGCCACAGCTGCCTGTGCCTGACGATAGGCATTGGCCGAGTTGTCGAGCATGTAGCGGCTTACTATCTGCTTGTCAAAAAGGTTCTTGTTCGATTCGTATTCTAGCTTAGCACTGTTCTCGTTAGCGAGTGCTGCCTCAAGGTTGGCCTGAGCTGCCTCGAGGTCCAACTGGGCATTGCGCGAGTCAATGACGAAGAGCGTCTGCCCCTTCTTCACGAGCTGGCCTTCGCTGACGCATATTTTCATCAGCTGGCCGCTCACTTGCGGCGAGATGTTCACGTCGGCCTTGCCCTTCATCTTAGCGCTGAATTTCACGGGCATTGTGATGTCTTGTTTCTTTACTGTCAACGTCTCAAACGATGATGGAACTTCCTTGGGCATGTCAATGCCGCACGATGCCATTCCAACAATCGTGCCGAACATGCAAACCCATTTTGCAAAAAACTTGTTGTTCATTTCTCTTTATTGATGTTATACTTATATATTCAAGCTTCCCACGTTTAAATTAACCACAGATGAAGCAGATTAATCAGATTAAGCCGATGCCGAGTGTCCGAATGGGGAATGCGTCTTGTAGGACAGCCCCACACGATAACTCGACCGTACCTGCATAGCGAAAATATCTGTGAATGGAATGTCTGTGGTTCACAATAGGTATTAGATTAGTATCAGTCCCCAACCAGTCGTTAGACCAACACATTGTTGCTGTAAGTCCTATTCCTGTGGGAAATCGACTACAAAAATACAAAATAAAAGTATAAAGTCGAAAAATTAGAGTAGAAAGATTTGACTTTTTGCATAAAAATATGTGCTTTTGAAAGCAAAAGTGATTTTAAGGTTTAAAGATATGAGGTTGTCATCTCGGTTTTGAGTAGGGCAGCGAGGAGACATCACGTTCCTGGCATTCCAGCATCACGTGCTTAGTTCTCTAACGACACGTGGATAGTTTCTCATTTTCACGTGTGAAGTTCCCTGACTTCACACGTGATGTTTTCATACATCCCGGCATGTGTTCCATCGGCATCTTCTTTCAGAAAGTGCATCCAAGTAGTAATACAAGAGCATTAATGCAGAAAAGGGCTTGTCATTTCATTGACACAGCCCTTTTCTGCCGATAAATGAGGAGAGGACGGCCTTATTCGCTCCATCCGTGTTCCCAAATGTTGTATTCCTTAACGCGGGCCTCCGTATCGCCGCTGCTGGCACCGCCGTTCACAAAGTCGGCATTGCCGCCTATATCCTTATTTGTGAGCCTGCTTTCAGTCAGCAAGCTTGACTGGTGCTGCAGTGTCACGTTTAGCATCTCAGGCTCTTTGTATGTCTTTTTCATTGTCTTATTCAAATTAATTTGATGACTATGGACTACAGACAACAGGTTATAGACATTCTACTTCTGTCCGTTGACTGTTGTTCGTTGTCAATTATTTTAAAACCTTCTTGCCGCTCATGATGTTGATGCCTTTCTGTAACTTGCCTATGCGCTGGCCAGCCACATTGTAGATAGTGTCCTTAGAATGGTCAATGGTCAATGGTGAATGGTCAATGGCCTCGATGCCGGTGGCGTCATCCTCGATGTCGATGATGAAGGGCTTCACGTTGCCTCCGCCTTCGGGGATATAGTCATTGTCGTCATCGTCGTCGTTGTTGCCGCTGGAGTCCTTAGGCATTTGCGCACCATGGAGCTGGAAGTATGCGCGAAAGGTTTTCACGGAGACGGTGCCTGCGCCGCTGGGGTAGTAGAGCGTGTTGGCTGCACCGACGAAGAGGACGCTGCGGTCTGCATAGCTGCGGGTGAATGGCTCGTAGGTGGGGACGAAGGACACCTTGCTGTCGCGAGATGTGACTGCGCTGGGTCCGCCAGCCTCAATCGTCACGTTTTCGAACGTCGGCTCGTAGTGGTCATATTGGGAGTCGTTCGGGTTGTAGTCGTTCACCTTTTCCCACTTCACGATGTAGGGCGTCCCTGCGGTGACATAGGGTGAGCCGCTCGGTACGTTTGTGGTTACGTTCCTGAAGAAGAGGTAGAGCCTGCCTCCGTTCACGCCTGTATAGTACTCCTGACTGTTGGCGTCGTACTGGCCTTCGCTCGTCTCGGTGTAATACTTTCGGCTTATGTCCATCTCGCAAACCTCGCAGTTGCCTCCGCTAAATATGGTGTTATTGAAAGAATAGAGGCGGAAGGGCAGGCAGAGCGTGTTCCATGAGCCGTCCTTGTAGAGCGTGCGTCCGCGCAGTTTCACGTTGTAGGTCTGGCCGTTGTAGGCAGAAAGCGCAGTAGTGTAGTCGCCGTCGTTCTCGAGGGCAAGGACGTGGCTGTAGTATGTGTCACCGTACTTGATGCCATAGGTGTAGGGTGTGATGCCGCCCTCTATTGGGGTGCCTGCCGTACCCATGTCGGCTATGTCTGCTTCTTCGGAAACGGCATGTGCCCGGACGGCTGCGTAATCGGCAGTAAGGTCGATGTTGCTGCTGTTCGTGGTGTTCTCGTTGCTCTTTATGGACTCATGTCCCACTCCCTTGACGCTTGCATCAGGATAGGTATAGTAGTTGTTGGAGAAGCGAACTATGGAGTAGCCTCCGTTGTTATAGTTTGAGTAGTATCCTCCGAAGATGCCGCCGATGTGACCCGAATAGCCCTGTGCGGCAGATAGCGATGCTCCGTAGTATAGGCAGTTGGATACGGTTATGTTCAATTTGTCCTCGAGGTTTGTGCCTGAATAGCCGCAATAGCCGATGATGCCGCCGATGTCATAATCGTTGTTTCTCATTATTATAGAGGCAGCGCTGGTGCATCCCTGGATGACTGTTTCGCCGCTCCACACATAACCGGCTATGCCGCCGCCATGTCCTTTGGTGTCGATGCTGACGTCGTTTGTCACATGGCAGTTCTCGATGGTCGAGGCTGTCGCTCCCTTCTTGATGTATGCCACGATGCCTCCTGCAATGGAGTTATTGGTCAGAGTGATTGTGCTGGCGGAGAGCGTCAGGTTCTTGATGGTGGCGCCGCCGATAGTGCCGAAGAGGCCTTGGCGTCCTTCACCGCTCAAATTGATGCCACTGATAGTGTGCCCTTGTCCGTCGAAGGTGCCGGCATAATATTTGGTGTCGCTACTGCCAAACCCGATGGGGGTGTAGTTGTTCACGATGCCGATATCATAGCTAAGGTCTTTGGCGAGCAGGAAGGTGTAGCCGCTATAGGTGGTTCCGTTGTTGACGTTTTGTGCAAGCAGGTTCATTTCTCCGATATTGTGGATGGTGATGGTTGTGCCAATGATATCAGAGAATTCCGCGAGGGAGTGTTCATTCCAATACCTTCCTTCGCTGGTAAGATAACCTCCTTCGCCATAGTGAGCCCTCGTCTTGTTGACATTCTCAGTAATGGTGTCATCTAAATCGGAGTATTTCGTGCCGTCTTGACCGACGAGGCTGGTACAATCCTTGAACATATTATAGGAAGGGTCATTGGACCAAGTGGTGGGAGGGACATTGCCCGTTGTCCATTCTGTACTGACGACAATGGTCGTGAGATTTGAGCAACCTTCAAACATTCGATACATGCTTGTGACATTGGCTGTATTGAATCCCGTGAGGTCGAGTTCGGTAAGACTGGAACATCCACTAAACATTCCATTCATAGTTGTCACTTCACTCGTGTTCAGGTATTGCTGCATTCCGACAATAGAGGTGAGGTTGGGTTTTTGGGCAAACCAATACTTCGTGCTTGTTGGCCTTGCCTCGGCAAAAGATGGCTCGAAAACAATTTTAGTGACAGTTGGCCAAACGGTGCCTTCACCCTTCGCCCAGAAAGGAATACCATTGTCTTCGTGGGTAATTGAATACTGATGATTGTTATTGTCGGGCGCGGTATTTGTTCCCTTGAAATAAATAGTCTGGTCAACCCGCTCTATAATATAATAGCTGTACGCTTCTGCCCATACCCTTGTTGTCATGCCGAGCAACAGGGTGAGGATAATAAATTTAATCTTTTTCATCTTGTATTTTTTACTTTATCACTATCTTCTTACCTTTATATATATATAATCCTTTGGCTTTGGGCTTGCTGTCGAGCTTGCGGCCGTCGAGGGTAAACCAGGCGTCCCTGCCACCAGACACCTGCCATGGAACAAGACCGATGCCCGTCTCTTCATCCTCATATTTTGAGAAGTCGGAATCGGGGGCATAATTCTTTGCATCAAACTGGCGGTAGTATGTCACCTCAGTTTCGTCGTCGCCTTGAGGTTCGATAATATAA
>JAGCFN010000195.1 GCA_017650085.1 Bacteroidaceae bacterium
ACCCCCTCTGGCAGGTAATATGCCAAGAGCTGACTGGCCTTGTTGTCAGTATGTCGGATGATGCCAAGCAGCAAATGCAGCGGAGAGACGCTGCCACAATGCAGTCGGCTTGCCTCTTCCTTGCTGAAGTTCAATATGTTGAACGTATCTGGTGAAAAGTTCGTAGTCATATCTTTATTATGGTTGTCCGTCTTTGTTCTACAAATGCTGTGCCAAACTAATCTTTTTGCAAAAATACGAAGAACTAATCTAAAAACAAAAGAAAAACTGGTATTTCTTTCATTTAGGAAAGGAAAAACTGCAAACGACACACTTGATGATTGCAAACGTCACACTAGTAAATCGCAAACGTCACACTAGTAAATTGCAAACTTCACACTAGTAAATCGTAAACTTCACACTAGTAAATTGCAATCGTGGCACGCCTACTTCGATGGAAGGTTAGTGAGCACCCGTAATGCCAATGTGTTTCGCTATTTCCTCCACCTCGTAGAAGCCACCAAGATGGATGACGAGATACTTGCATCCGTCGAATTCTATAATCGCATCTTTGTAGCCGTTTTCGTCTTCCCAGAGTCGGATAGCGATGGCTTTGTTCAGGGCCATCTTCATGAAGAAATTCCCATCTATGCTAAGCACCTTGCTTGGCTTCAGTTTCTTGAAACCCTTTATCTGCTTGTATTCCTCGACAAAATGGCGGACAAGATAGAGCGAATCGTCGAAATCCAAAGTCTCGGCCACTTTCACATTCTCGGCTTGAGGACCAGTCTCCAACAGGTTCACATATTCTATTGCAGGATTGCTCCTCTGTTTTTGAAGCAGACGTTCCAAGTCCTGGTTCTGAGCCCGACCAAAAGCGAAAGCCAAAACTGCTAATATAAATAATGTATAGCGTTTCATCTCAGCAGCGATTCTTTAGGAGTTCCGCAGTAAAGTACCTCTCCACCATTGCGTCCTCCACCAGGCCCCATCTCGATAATCCAGTCTGCAGAGCGGATAATATCAGGATTGTGCTCAATCACAATAATCGTGTTGCCCTTGTCCACAAGTTTCCCAAGCACGCCAAGCAGGACGCGAATGTCCTCGAAATGCAGTCCCGTTGTAGGTTCGTCCAGAATGTAGAGCGTTCGTCCTGTATCTTTCCTGGCAAGTTCGGCAGCCAGTTTGACACGCTGACTCTCGCCTCCAGAAAGGGTGTTGCTGGGTTGGCCGAGTTTGATGTAACCCAGTCCGACTTCCTGCAAGACCTTGATTTTGCTGAGAATTGTGGGCTGATTAACAAAGAACTCGACTGCCTGGTTGATAGTCATATCCAGCACGTCCGCTATGCTTTTGCCGCGGAAGCGAACCTCGAGCGTCTCTCTGTTGTAACGTTTTCCCCTACATTCCTCGCAAGGAACGAAGACATTAGGCAGGAAGTTCATTTCGATGGTGCGATAACCATTTCCTCCACAAGTTTCACAACGGCCACCTTTCACGTTGAAAGAGAATCTGCCAGGCTTATAACCTCGGATTCGAGCCTCAGGAAGTTCCACGAAAAGCTTGCGGATGTCCGTGAAGACATCTGTGTAAGTTGCTGGATTTGAGCGAGGTGTACGCCCAAGAGGACTTTGGTCAACATCAATCACCTTGTCGATATTCTCCAATCCCTCAATGGAACTGTAGGGCAAAGGTTCTGTCAAAGAACGGTAGAAATGCTTGCTCAGGATGGGGTAGAGTGTTTCGCTGATGAGCGAACTCTTGCCGCTTCCACTCACGCCAGTTATGCAAATCAGCTTTCCAAGCGGGATGCTGACATCAATATTCTTCAGGTTGTGTCCTCTCGCGCCTTTAATAGTCAGCGAAAGTCCATTTCCTTTTCGGTATTCCGAGGGTGGGTCAATCGTCAGTTCGTTCTTCAGATATTTGCTCGTCAGCGTGTCCTTCTTCAGCATATCCTTGTAGGTCCCTTGGAAGACGACTTCCCCTCCTCGACGACCTGCAAGGGGACCTATATCAACAATGTAGTCGGCATTCTCCATCATCTCGCGGTCATGCTCCACTACAAGCACAGTGTTGCCTGCGTCTCGAAGTGCCTGGAGGGAATGGATGAGCTTGATGTTGTCGCGTTGATGAAGGCCGATACTGGGTTCGTCCAGTATGTAGAGAACGCCCACAAGCTGGCTCCCAATCTGGGTTGCAAGGCGAATACGCTGACTCTCACCACCTGAAAGACTCATCGAGGGACGCGAAAGGGACAGGTAGTCAAGTCCCACATCAAGCAAGAACTTGAGTCGCGTCTTTATTTCCTTAATGATTTCTGCAGCAATGGCACGTTGTCTTTCGCTTATGTTCTTGTCGAGCTGTTCCAGCCATTCATAGAGTTGATTGAGTTCGAGGGCAGAGACTTCGGCTATGTTCTTGCCGTCGAGAAGGAAATGCAACGACTCCTTCTTCAATCTTTGACCTCGACATTCAGGACATTCACAAACGCCGTTGAACTGCTCGGCCCACTTCTGAGCGGCAACTCCGACGTCTGCATCCTTCATTTGCTCAATGTATTTGACCAAACCATTGAACTCCGTATAAACATCGTTCGTAGTCTTTGTCTTGCTGGCAGGAATTCGAAGCCGCTCAGGACTGCCTTCCAGAATCTCGTCAATCGCTTCGTCTGGAACCTCGCCAAGTGGCGTATCAATTGTGCATCCATACTCTTCGAGCACAGTCTCCACTTGCCAGAAAATCATGGCTTGCTTGGCTTTGCCAAGTGGCGCGAAGCCTCCATCTCGAAGCGAAAGAGTAGGATCTGGGATGACTTTGTTGCGGTCAATGATATGTACGAACCCCAAACCTTTGCAACGAGGGCAAGCACCTTGAGGACTGTTGAAAGAGAAGTCGTGAGGCGCAGGGTCGTGATAGGAGATTCCACTTGTGGGACACATCAAGTGCTTGCTATAATGTCGCACTTCATTTGTGTCCATATTGCAGACGAGCATCTCGCCTTCGCCTTGCTTCATGGCAATCGCGACACTTTGGACCAATCGCTTGTCGTCTTTGTCCTGAACTTGAAGGCGGTCGATGACAACTTCTATGCTATGATTGCGATAGCGGTCGAGCTTCATGCCAGGCAAGAGTTCCTGCATTTCTCCATCAATTCGTGCATAGAGATAACCTTTGCGTCGAATCGTTTCGAAGAGTTCCTTGTAATGTCCCTTGCGGTTCTTGATGAGCGGAGCAAGCAGGATGATGCGTTTGCCAAGATATTCATTCAAGAGCAAATCAATTATCTGCTCTTCTGTGTAGCGTACCATCTTTTCCCCGCTAACGTACGAATATGCTTCGGCTGTCCTTGCATAAAGCAGACGCAGGAAGTCGTAAATCTCGGTTGTGGTGCCGACTGTGCTTCTGGGGTTCTTGTTTGTTGTCTTCTGCTCGATGCTGATGACAGGACTGAGGCCCGTTATCTTATCGACATCAGGCCGTTCCATATTGCCCAGAAAGTTGCGGGCATAAGCACTGAAGGTTTCGATATAGCGACGTTGGCCTTCTGCATAAATGGTGTCAAAAGCGAGAGACGACTTGCCGCTTCCGCTGAGGCCTGTAAAGACAGTAAGACTGTTGCGAGGCAACTCGACATCCACATTCTTGAGGTTGTGAACGCGAGCGCCTTCCACGCAAATCTTCTGTTCACTCGTCACTGCCTGTGCTGCTGCCTCCGTTTTCGGCATCGTTGTATCCTGTAATGACGTTGATGGCCTTCTTGATGCTGTAGTTTATGCCGTCGCTTCCCTTGGCTGAGACATGAAGGAAGTAAACGCCATCCTTCACAATCTTGCCGTTGTACTTGCCATCCCATGAACCGTGCACATCATCCCACGAGTAGAGTTTCTTTCCCCAGCGATTGAAGACAACCGCATGAAAGTCAACAATACCTTTGTAACCATCCTTGGGTTTGAGCTCATCATTTTGACCAATACTGCAACCTGGAGAAATGGCATTGGGGAACTCAAGCTTGCTTTCGCTCAGAGTGAAGGTAATATACTTGGCATCTTCTCCTTCCTGAGGGAACTCGTAGTTCTCTACGCCTTCTTCTCCATAGAATATGGCTTTGAGTTGAACCACATAGCTGCCACTCACATTGATGTCGTATTCGAAGGTTTCGTCGTTGCGGCGAACAATGATAGTTTCCGGCTCGTTCGATTTCCACATCTTCCATTCGTACCAGACCTGGCTCTTGTAGCCTTCAGGAATGGTTGGGTTGGCAGTGAACACGACGTGGAAGGGCATACTCAGTGTCTGTGTATTCACGTCGCCAGTCTCCTCTTCGCCGTCTTCATCAATCAAAGTGTAGGTACCGATGGGGTCAACTGTGGGTATCTGTGCCCATGCAAGAAGTGGCAAAAGAGTGAGGAATATGAATAAAATACGCTTCATCTGATACATAATTTCTGCAAAATTAGGAAAAAACCACGATAATCTGTGTATTTTCTGTCTTAAAATAGTTGAAAGGGTAATAAAAAGTGTTACCTTTGCATAGATGAAACGTATTTTGATACTCATTTATTGTCTTTGTCCGATGGTTTTATTCGGTCAGGGCATACTTTCGACGCTCGACAACATGCATTCCGTTGTTAAGGGCGAGACTTGGGAAAGTGTTGCTTCCAGCTATGGTGTCTCTATCATGGAGCTTCAGGCAGCGAATCCTGATGTCAAGAGTAATAAGCTGAAGAAGGGCACTTTGCTGATTATTCCGAAGAAGCCTCAGCAGATGGATTTCGTGCCTGTCAGTGAAATTCCGGAGAAGCCTTTGCGTGTAATCCGAACTGTTATCTCCGACCTGAAGGTTGGCGTGATGCTTCCTCTCAGCGACAAGAAGATGGTGGAGTTCTACCGAGGCTTGCTGATGGCAGCAGACAGCGTTCGCAAGAGTGGCGTCAATCTTGACATTCATGCTTGGGATTGTGGCTCTACGACGGCTCAGGTTGAGGCTTTGCTCCCCCAACTTAGCGAGTTGGATGTTCTGTTCGGTCCTGCTTCGGCCACTCAGATACAGCCCGTTGCAGAAGCTTGCAAGGAACGGGGCATACGGCTTGTTTTGCCTTTCTATAGCGGACAAGTTCTGCAGGACTATCCGCTTGTCTATAACGCAACCGCTCCCAACTCGATTCACTATGAAGCTGCGGTGAAGAAGTTGATGACTTATTATCCTGACAAGAACTATGTTATCGCTCGTAGTGGCAATCCTGACAACAAAGGCAGAGCCCTCACAGAGTCGCTTGTTGCGGCTTTGGCTCAACGAACAGGTACTCCCAGAACATTCGAGCTTGCTGGGGATGATTTCGCTTACGAGTCTGCGTTCAATCAGTTCCGCGACAATGTGATTGTACTCGATAATAGCAGCACGGCCAGCGTGAACACTCTTCTGACGCACCTGAAGGAATTCCGCCAGAAGCATTCCCAGTACCGTATTTCCTTGTTAGGTTATCCAGAATGGCAGGATGAGCAGGATACGCTTCTCGACAATTTCTTTGCCTTCGACACCTATATCATCAGTCCTTACTATTATAATGCTTTGGACAATAGGGTCAGGCGCTTCGAGCGTACTTATGCCAAGAACTTCCGCGCTTATATTATTAAGGATAGTCCCCGCTATGCAGCCTTGGGTTACGACTTGGGATGCTACTTCCTTGGTGGGCTCAGCAGTCTTGGCGATACTTTCGAGCAAATGCAGGGCAGCATCCGACAGGAGCCTTATCAGAACTGGTTCCGCTTCGAGCGTAATACTTCGGGCTTGAGCTTCTCCAATAGCTTCGTCCAGTTCATCCATTTCACCCCCGATAACAAGATTGAGCTAATCCGATGAAACGCTTCGCCCTCATTTTTCATATCTTCTTTTTCATTTTTCATTTGGCGATAGCGCAAGTCGGTGAGCCTCGCACAGACCTTGCTGTGGGCGTGAATGGCGGATTTGTCATGAACAAAGTCATGTTCAAGCCCTCTGTCAAGCAGAGTTTCAAGAGCGGTATGGTGATGGGCTTCACGGCACGATATACTTGCGAGAAGTACTTCAAGATGCTTTGTGCCATTCAGGGAGAGGTGAATTATTCGCAAGCAGGTTGGAAGGAGAATACGGACACAGGCGACAACCTTTATCAGCGCACAGTTCACTATGTTCAGGTTCCTTTGCTGGCGAATCTGGGCTTTGGCCGTGAGAGGGGAGGCGTGAAAGGCTTCCTGGTTGTCGGCCCTCAACTGGGCTTCTGCATAGGCGAGACTGAGAAGACGACTGGCGACGGCTCCGGCTTCATCCCCCGTCAACTGGATGGGCTCAAGAACCAGCACGAACTGAATGTGCAGAAGAAGTTCGAGTACGGCATTACTGGTGGACTTGGAATGGATATAAGCACAAAGAAGGGGCACCATTTCATTGTCGAAGGCCGCTATTTCTATGCCTTGAGCGATATGTTCAAAAACTCGAAGAAAGACCCCTTTGCCCGTAGTGCGAATGGCACTATCATAGCAAAAGTTTCCTATCTCTTCGACATCAAGAAAACTAAGCTGTAGTCTTGTTGAAAACGTGACGTGGGTAAATTGCAAACGTATAGTGCCACGTTTGCAATCGTAACGTTAGTTGTTTGCAATTGTCACGTTAGTCGTTGGGAGATGTCACTTGAGTACTACTCGAGCGCCACACATTTTGGCGAGTTCCTTGACGAGTTTGGACTTCTCGTTGAACTCTTTCAGAAGCTGGCGATAATTGTCCTTGTCCTCCTTCGCTTCTGGCCGTTTCATCTGCTCGATAATGTCCTGCAGGGACTTTTGCACAATGCTGAGCTTGTAGCTGGCAATCAGGCTGGGCACAACCTCCTCGAGTCGTTCTTCGGAAGCGGCTTCCATCGTTTCTTCCTGAGCAGGGAGAGTCGTCGTGTTGGGCGTTTCGAACAATTTGCTCAGCTCCACTGAATCTGTTCCCAACTTGAGCGAAAGGTCGCGAATCTGCTCGTCTGGATGGCTGATAAAGTACTGTTCGGCTCGGAAGTTAGGAGTGTGCGAACGCTCCACAGCCTCTTCCAATATCTGCCTGTAAATGGGCGTCTGCAGCTGGATGTCGTCATCCTTGAGACTGAGGGAAATGTACTGGGCCACAGTCAAAGGCACCTCGTTGCCGTTCTCGTCATCAATGTAGCACATCACTTTCTCGCCGTGACGGATAATCATCTGAACGATAGGAACTTCGGACACAGTCCCAGTCATCGGAGTGAATGTTTTTATTGGGGTTGCTTGTCCTTTTTCGATTACTTGTAGGGGATTGTTGGAGGCTTGAGGTTGCTCTTTCCTCCTTTGTGCATTCACAGCCGCAGTAATGAGCCTTTCGGGCATATTCAACTGCTTGGCAGCGTGACGGATGTAGATGGTGCGCTTTATCTCGTCTGGGATGATTGCGATACTTTCGGCCACATTATGGATGAGTCGCTCCTCAGCATCAGGTTCGTCCTTCTTGCCATCCAAGGCATGCGAGGCTTTGAATGTGATGAAATCGACCTGATTCTCTTGCAGATACTGCTGATATTCGGTTGCATTGTGCTTCTGGGCAAAGCTGTCTGGGTCTTCTCCATCAGGCAGAAGCAGCAATTTGACATTCATTCCCTGCGAGAGCAACATGTCTATGCCGCGCTCACTCGCTTTTATGCCAGCACTGTCGCCATCGAAAATGACCGTAATGTTATTGGTAATGCGATGAATGAGGTGAATCTGCTCGGCCGTGAGGGCTGTTCCGGAGGACGATACGACGTTCTCGATGCCCTGCTGATGCATTGCCATCACGTCCGTGTAACCCTCCACCAGATAGCAGAGATCTGCTTTGCGAATGGCTTGACGAGCTTGGAAAAGGCCGAAAAGCTCTTTCCTTTTACTATAAATAATGCTTTCGGGTGAGTTCTGATACTTGATGGCAACACCCTTCGTGGCTGCATCGAGCACGCGACCACCAAAGCCTGCCACACGACCGCTCGCAGTGAAAATGGGCCACATCACACGTCCGAAGAAACGGTCACGCAGACTTCCATCTTCGCGCTTCAAGCTCAAGCCTGTTCCCACACTCAGTCGCGGCTCCATCTCGTTTTGGTTGTTCACGAGGTAGCGCTCTTGATAACCTGCCTTTAGGGCTTCGTCGGAGAGGGAAATCTTCTTGCTGTTCGGGCAATAACCCACTTGGAACTTCTCCAGGATGTCATCCCTGAAACCTCTATTTCGGAAGTAAGCCAGACCGATTGCTTTGCCGTCCTGAGTCTCCCAAAGTTGCTTCTTGAACCAGTCTCGCGCCCATTCGTTGAGGATGAACATGCTCTCGCGGTCACCTCGGGACTGAATCTCTTCCTGAGTCAACTCCTTTTCCTCGATCTTGATGCCATATTTCTTTGCCAGATAGCGTAGTGCATCGGGGTAGGAGAGCTGCTCGTGCTTCATGATGAACCCAACAGGACTGCCGCCCTCGCCACATGCAAAGCACTTGCAATAGTTGCGAGCTGGCGACACCATGAACGATGGCGTACGGTCGTCGTGGAAGGGACAGAGGCCCTTCAGGTTGGAGCCGGCACGCTTCAAGGTAACGAAGTCGGAAACTACGTCCACGATGTTCGCGGCATCCAATATCTTGTCAACGGTAATGCGGTCAATCATGTTAGTTCAAAGTTAATAGTTATGAGTTCATAGTTCCTCGCCATCTTCCAGGTCGAACTCAAAGTCGCCAAAGAACTCAGGCACTTCGTTCTGGAAGTCTTCCAGGCTGCGGCGGTCCTTCTTTGTGGGGCGACCAGTTCCTTTGGCTCTGCCAACGAAACCGCTTATCTTGCTCATCTCGAGGAGTTCGTACTGGTCGGGCGTTGTGACGTTCTCCAGCACCTCGGGAATGAGCTTGGCTCCGACGCGTCTTTCGATAGGCTGAAGCACTCGGAAACTGTATGTGATTGGCGGTTTGCGTACGCTTACCACATCGCCGGCCTTAATCATTCGGCTCGCTTTGAGCTGCACACCGCCCATGCTGACTTGCCCTTTCTTGCAAGCGGCAGCAGCGATGGTGCGCGTCTTGAAGATGCGCGCAGCCCACAGCCATTTGTCTATCCGAGCCTCGTTATTCATTTGCTACCAGTCGGCAGATGTTCACGACGGTCATCATGGCCTTCTCCATGCTCTGGATGGGCACGAACTCGTGGCGTCCGTGGAAGTTCAGGCCACCAGCGAAGATGTTGGGGCAGGGGAGTCCCTTGAAGCTGAGCTGGGCGCCGTCTGTGCCGCCTCGAATGGGCACGACATTGCAGAAGCCACAGGCTTCCTCGATAGCCTTCTTGGCAATGTCTGTCACCTGAGGTTTGTCCTGCAGTTGGCTCAACATATTATAATATTGGTCCTTCACTTCGGCCTTAACTGTCCCTTCGCCGTACTTGGCGTTCAACTTCTCTGCAAGGTCGAGGACCACTTGCTTGCGGCTCTTGAAGATGTCGCTGTCGTGGTCGCGAATGATGTATGAGAGCTGAGCCTCTTCAACGCTGCCGCTCATGCCTGTCAGATGGAAGAAGCCTTCATAGTTTTCGGTTGTCTCAGGTCGCTCATTTTCAGGCAATAAGGCTGCAAACTCTAAAGCAATGATGCAAGCGTTCTTCATCTTGCCTTTTGCGTAACCAGGATGCACGTTGCAGCCCTTGACGAGTATCTTCGCGCTGGCTGCATTGAAGTTCTCGTACTCCAGTTCGCCAACCTCGCTGCCGTCCATCGTGTAGGCCCATTCGCAACCGAACTTCTCTACATCGAAGAGGTGTGCTCCTGCTCCAATCTCCTCGTCGGGATTGAAGGCGACACGAATCTTGCCGTGTTTGATTTCTGGATGTGCCATCAGGTAGGTCATCGCCGTCACAATCTCAGCAATACCTGCTTTGTCGTCGGCTCCGAGAAGTGTGTGGCCGTCCGTAACGATGAGGTCTTCACCAATGTGCTCCTTGAGTTCGGGGAACTGGCTGACAGTCGTCACGATGTTGTGTTCCTTGCAGAGCACAATGTCCGAGCCGTCGTAGTTCTTGATGATGCGAGGCTTGATGTCCTTTCCGCTGCAATCGGGACTGGTGTCCATGTGGGCAATGAAGCCGATTGTGTGGATCTGCTTGTCCGTATTGGCTGGCAGAGTGGCATAAACGTAGCCGTGCTCGTCCATCTCCACTTCTGTGAGGCCGAGTGTCTTCAGCTCGTCACGCAAGTATTCGGCCAAAGCAAACTGCTTCTCCGTGCTTGGGCATTGCGACTCGTTTTCTTCGCTGCTCTGCGTGTCGAAGCTGACATATTTCAGAAATCTTTCAACTAGTTCCATATCTCTAATCACTTATTATTATAATTGCACATAGCGAACTGCATGCCGCTCAGGGAGAATGCTTTGATGGCGTCGCAGGCTATGAGGGCCCTTTCGTCCACTATCTGCTCCTCTTCGGGCGTGAACTTGCTGAGCACGAAGTCCACCTGATAGCCTTGCGGAAAGTCGTTGCCAATGCCGAAGCGGAGGCGGTTGTAGCCTTGTCCGCCAAGCGTCTGGGCAATATGCTTCAGGCCGTTGTGCCCAGCATCTCCACCTCCTTGCCTGAGACGGATTGCTCCGAGAGGCAAACTGAGGTCGTCCACCACGACGAGCATGTTCTCGACGGGAATCTTTTCCTGCAGCAGCCAGTAGCGGACGGCATTGCCAGAGAGGTTCATGTAGGTGGACGGCTTGAGCAGTACCAACTCTGCGTTTTTCACTCGCATGTGGGCTACGAAGCCGTACCTACGGTCCTCAAAAGCAGTATTGGACGCCTTAGATCGGGCGTCCAATACTCTAAATCCGATATTGTGGCGGGTTCCTTCGTACTCGGGGCCGATGTTACCCAACCCTACAATTAGGTATTTCATTCAGGTTTATTCTGCAGCTGCTTCACCGCTGTCCTCGGTCTTGGACGCAGCGCTCATAGCACTTCTGGTCATCTTAACCTGGCAGACAACAACGCTGGGGCTGGTCACCATTTCGAGACCTTCGAAGCTGAGGTCGGCCACCTTGATGGTCTTGCCGAGGCTGAGGCCTGTAACGTCGATGTTGAGGTGCTCGGGAATTGCAGTGTAGGGAGCGCGAACCTTGAGCTTGCGCACGTTTGCAGAGAGCTTACCACCAGCGCGAACACCTTCTGCCAGACCATTCAGCTTGATGGGCACTTCCATCACGATGGGCTTCTTCTCGGTGATTTCATAGAAGTCAACGTGGAGCAGGCGGTCTGTTACGGGGTGGAACTGGAGTTCCTTCATGATAGCCTTACACTCCTTGCCGTCGATGTTGAGGTTC
>JAGCFN010000196.1 GCA_017650085.1 Bacteroidaceae bacterium
CAGAACGAAGGCGGAAGCAAGCAGGAACTGGAGTTACTGAAACAATTGTATTATAAATATCATCGTGCCGATATGGTTGCCGCCATGCAGGCTTGGGTGGACGCAGGTGGGTCTGCTGAAGACTATCAGCCCGAACCCGATCCAACGGAAGAGCAATTTAAGGCCACCATGCAGCGCATTCGCCAGCGCCGTGCTGAGATGCAAGCCGAACAAGAGCAACAGCGCACAGAGAATCTGGCGAAGAAGCAGGCTGTAATAGATAAGATAAAGCAACTGGCTACTACGCCAGAGGAAGCAGGTAAGTCGTATGACGCATTTAAGGAACTTCAAGCCGAATGGCGTGAGATAGGTCCCGTGCCTGCAGAGAATGTTTCGGAGATATGGAAGAACTATCAGCTCTATGTAGAGCAGTTCTACGATATGCTGAAACTGAATATTCAGTTCCGTGAGTACGACTTCCGCAAGAATTTGGAAGCCAAGACACTCTTGTGCGAACAAGCCGAAAAGCTGGCAGAAGAGAAGGATGTCGTTTCCGCTATCAATCGCTTGCAGACCTTGCATCAGGAGTGGAAAGAAATAGGTCCTGTTGCAAAGGAACTGAGAGAGGAAATCTGGAACCGTTTCAAGGAGGCCAGCACTGTCATTCGCAAGCGTCATCAGGAATTCTTTGAAGCTCGCAAGGCTAAAGAAGAGGAGAACCTGACGAAGAAGACCGAGCTATGCGATAAGGTGGAAGCAGTCTCCACTGAAGGCTTGAAGACCTTTGCTGACTGGGATGCCAAGACGAAGGAAATCATCGACTTGCAAGCCATTTGGAAGACCATCGGCTTTGCTCCCCAGAAGGTGAATACTCAGATATTCGAGCGTTTCCGTGCGGCTTGCGACAAGTTCTTTGGCGAGAAAGCTGCCTATTTCAAGTCAGTGAAGGAAGAACTGAACCAGAACCTGCAGAAGAAGCGTGCTTTGGTAGAACAGGCTGAGGCTTTGAAGGAAAGCACAGATTGGAAGCAAACTGGAGACGCCCTCATCGAGTTGCAAAAGCAATGGAAGAGCATCGGTGCCGTTCCTCGCAAGGTGAGCGATGAGCTGTGGAAGCGTTTCGTAGGTGCTTGCGACCACTTCTTCGAGGCAAAGAGTCAGGCAACTGCAGGTCAGCGCGAGGAAGAGAAAGAGAACCTGACCAAGAAGAAGGACATCATCGAACGTCTGCGTGCTTTAACGGAAGAAGGCGCAGAGGCAACGGCACAGATGGTTCATGAATTGCAAGCCGAATGGGCTAACGTCGGTTTCGTTCCCATCCGCGATAAGGACAAGATTTACAAGCAATATCGTGAGGTCGTTGACACGCTTTACAAGAAGCTGAACCTTAGTCAGGCAGAACGTCGCTTGAGCAGTTTCAGAACTACCTTAAAGGTTAGTGCTGAGGCAGGCGCAAATACTTTGGCACGCGAACGCGATCGCTTGGCTCGCGCCTATGAAATCATGAAGGGCGAGTTGCAGACCTACGAGAACAACATCGGATTCCTGTCGGCAAGCAGCAAGAAGGGTAGTACTCTTGTGCAGGAGATAGAGAAGAAGGTGGAGAAACTGAAGGACGAGCTCAACCTCTTGAAGGAGAAAATCAAAGCCGTTGAGGCAGAGATGAGAAATCAGGATAAGAAAGAAGAGTAATAAACAAGGGAAAAGCCTCGCAAAAATCTGCGAGGCTTTTCTTTTACTTGTTTAACCGAAGTCGAATACGACTACTATCACTTCTTTGTTGGGCTACCCGGACTCGAACCAGGAAAGGCAGGACCAGAATCTGCAGTGTTACCATTACACCATAGCCCAATCAACGGGATGCTATCCTCCGATAGCGAGTGCAAAGGTAAGTACTTTTTACGAATCAACAAAACTTTTTAACTCATTTTTTAATTTTATTTATCGTAATTCGTAATTCGTAATTCGTAATTTATACCTATCTTTGTGCTCAAATCATATTAATAATAAATAATGAGTAGTACAGACTTACTGGTAGAGAAAATAGTTAAAGGAATGCAGGAAAAGAAGGCTCACGACATCACCATCGTGGACCTTAGTCCTATTGAAGATACCATTTGCAGGGCATTTGTCATATGCACGGGCAACTCCCCCAGCCATTTGCAGGCGTTGGTCGATAGTGTGGAAGAGGTGGCTCGCAAGGAAGCGCAGAGCAAGCCAACGGCAGTTGACGGATTGCGCCAATCGTTGTGGGTGGCTATGGATTATGGCGATGTCATTGTCCACATGTTCTTGCCCGAGACGCGTCAGTTCTACGACCTTGAACACTTGTGGGCAGATGCTATGATTACCGAAATCGAAGACTTGGATTAAGCATGGAAAAGAAGAATATAAACACAAACAATAACGGCAAGAACAACAAGCAGAAGCGACCTCGTTTCAATTTGACTTGGTTCTACGTCATCATTGCTGTGGCACTCGGTTGGCTGTTGTTCAACAGCGAGGGTTCGGGTGCTGGAGGCGGCATGTCGAAGCAAGGAACCTACAGCGAGTTTCGTCAGTATGTGCAGAAGGGTTATGCCTCTCGCGTAGAGGTCAATACCAGTCGCAATCAGCTGAATATGTATGTCAAGCCCGAGCATATTCGCGATGTCTTTCGTACTTCCGAATCCGATAAATCGGGCAAGGATCCCTATGTCGTTGTGAAATATGGTTCCATCGAGAAGGTGGAGGAATTCCTCGATCAACAGCAAGTCGACGGACATTTCAAAGGCCAGCTTACCTACCATGAGGAAGATGGTATGTTCTATCACATCCTCATCAATTTTGGTCCTTTCCTATTGCTTATCTTCTTCTGGTTCTTTATTATGAACCGCATGGGAGGCGGAGGTTCTGGCGGAGGCATGAATATCTTCAACGTTGGGCGCAGTCGCGCTCAGCGAGTAGAGGTTGACGAAAAGTCGAAAGTAACCTTTGCCGACGTGGCAGGCCAAGCTGGTGCCAAGCAGGAAGTTAAGGAGATTGTGGAATTCCTTAAGAACCCCAAGAAGTTTACCGACTTGGGAGGAAAGATACCTAAGGGTGCCTTGCTTGTTGGACCTCCGGGAACGGGTAAGACCCTCCTTGCCAAAGCGGTGGCAGGCGAAGCTGCAGTACCCTTCTTTACGATGTCCGGAAGCGACTTTGTGGAGATGTTCGTCGGGGTGGGCGCAAGTCGTGTACGCGACCTATTCCGTCAGGCAAAGGAGAACAGCCCTTGTATTATTTTTATCGATGAAATCGACGCTGTTGGCCGAGCCCGCGGTCGAAATGCCATGATGGGAGGTAACGATGAGCGCGAGAGCACGCTCAACCAACTCCTGACGGAAATGGATGGTTTCGGAACCAATAGCGGCGTCATCATTTTGGCTGCAACCAACCGAGCTGATATCCTTGACAAAGCCCTGTTGCGTGCAGGACGATTCGACCGCCAGATACATGTCGACCTGCCCGATGTCAATGAACGAAAGGCCATCTTCAAAGTGCATCTTCGTCCGTTGAAAACCGAAAAGGACCTCGACATAGATTTCCTTGCCCGTCAAACACCGGGGTTCTCTGGAGCTGACATTGCCAATGTCTGCAACGAAGCCGCCCTCATCGCCGCCCGCCATAATAAGAAGTCGGTGACGAAGGACGATTTCCTTTCGGCAGTCGACCGCATTATCGGTGGTCTTGAGAAGAAGACCAAAGTGCTGACGGTTGAGGAGAAGCGCACCATAGCCCTTCACGAGGCAGGACACGCTACTATATCCTGGCACTTGCAGTATGCCAATCCGCTTGTCAAGGTTACCATTGTTCCTCGCGGAAGAGCCTTGGGTGCAGCATGGTATTTGCCCGAAGAACGGCAGATAACCACTCGCGAGCAGATGCTCGACGAGATGTGTTCCCTTCTTGGAGGCCGTGCTGCAGAGGAACTCTTCACGGGTCACATTTCCAGCGGAGCCATGAACGACCTGGAACGAGTAACCAAGCAAGCCTACGGGATGATAGCCTACATGGGCATGAGCGACCGCTTGCCCAACCTTTGCTATTACAACAACGAGGAATACCAGTTCCAGCGTCCTTACTCTGAAGAAACGGCTCAACTCATCGACGAGGAGGTGCAGAAGATGATAAGCGAGCAATACGAACGTGCCAAGACCTTGTTGCGCGAGAAAGCAGCAGGACACGCCGAACTTGCCCAGTTGCTCGTCGACCGCGAAGTCATCTTTGCCGAAGACGTAGAGCGAATCTTTGGTCCCCGTCCTTGGACGAGTAGAGCGGAAGAGATAATAGAAGAAGCTGAGGAAGCCGAAGAAAACAAACCTGAAGAAAACCATGAGCCCGAAACAAAGTAACCTTATTGTCCGCACGCTGACGGGCATCATCTTTCTGTTGGTCATGATAGGGGGCATCACCTATA
>JAGCFN010000197.1 GCA_017650085.1 Bacteroidaceae bacterium
AAGGGTGGGCAGCGACCTCAACAACGAGTTCGAGACGTTTGTGCACACTCGTCCTATGCTCAGCCTCGGCAATACATACAATCGCGAAGAGGTGGCCGACTTCTGGAAAAGGGTGAGCGAGGGCCTGATGGGAGCGCCTTTCCAGATCTGTTGCGAGCTGAAGTTCGACGGTCTCAGCATCAGTCTTCACTACGAGGATGGCCGTCTAGTCCGAGCCGTGACGAGAGGCGATGGTGTTCAAGGTGACGATGTGACTGCAAATGTACGAACCATTCGAAGCATCCCCTTGCAGCTGCCCAAAGGTGGCGATTGGCCCCGTCAGTTCGAGATTCGAGGCGAAGTCTTGATGCCTTGGAGTTCTTTCGACCGCCTCAATGCCGAACGAGAGCAGGCTGGTGAACCGCTTTTTGCCAATCCCAGAAATGCGGCTTCAGGTACCCTCAAGAGCAAGAACAGCAGTACTGTGGCTCAGCGAGGTTTGGACGCTTACCTTTATTATTTATTGGGCGAGGGCATTCCTGGCGATGGTCACTATCAGAACCTCGAGGCTGCGGCCAGGTGGGGCTTCCAGGTGAGCAAGAACATGCGGTTGGTCAGCACTTTGGAAGAAGTGTTCGAGTATATCGACTATTGGGACAAGGAACGAAGGAACCTTCCTGTCGCAACCGATGGTGTCGTGCTGAAAGTCAATTCGTTAGCTCAGCAAAAGAGTTTGGGAATGACTGCCAAGAGTCCCCGATGGGCAATTGCCTATAAGTTCCAGGCAGAACAGGCTGAGACAACACTCAGACAAGTCGTCTTTCAGGTGGGCAGAACTGGGGCCGTGACACCTGTAGCGAACATGGATCCTGTACAATTGGCTGGCACTCAAGTTCGCAGGGCAACCCTCCACAATGCCGATGTGATGGCCAGTCTCGACCTTCATGTGGGCGACAAAGTGCTTGTGGAAAAGGGAGGCGAGATTATTCCGAAGATTGTTGGCAAAGCAAGTCTTTCCGAACCAGATAGTTTGGCAATTCCTTTCGTTGAATACTGTCCCGTTTGTGGCTCGAAACTTGTCCGTTATGAAGGCGAAGCGGCACATTATTGTCCGAACGATACAGGCTGCCCTCCGCTTATTCTTGGCAGGATAGAGCACTTCATCAGTCGCAAAGCCATGAATATCAATTCGCTTGGTCCTGAGACGGTTGATGACTATTATCGTCGAGGGCTAATCCACGATGCAGCTGACCTCTATGACTTAAACGAGGAACAACTTACCGATCCTCAAGCCTCTGATAATAAGGGAGTTCGCAAGATCTTGGCCAGCATCGAGGAGAGCAAGCAGATTCCCTTCGAGCGCGTGCTCTTTGCCATTGGAATTCGCTTCGTTGGCGAGATTGCAGCAAAGACTTTGGCTCGCTATTATGGCAGTATGGATAAGGTGATGGAGGCCTCGATGGAGAGTCTGACACAAATCAGCGGCATAGGCGAAGTCATTGCAGGCAGTGTCATTCAGTATTTTGCAAATCCTGTCAATCGTGCTTTCGTGGAACGACTTCGCAATGCCGGATTGCAGATGGAAATTGGCGAGCAGCAAAGGCAAGCCCAGTCCGACAAACTCGATGGGCAATCAGTCGTCATCAGTGGTGTCTTCCAGCATCACAGTCGTGATGAATACAAAGCTCTCATCGAGCAACATGGCGGCAAGAATGTGGGCAGCATCAGCAACAAGACGAGTTTCATCCTGGCTGGCGAGAACATGGGACCTGCCAAACTCGAGAAGGCTCAGAAACTCGGCATCCGCATCATGAACGAAGACGAATTCCTGAGCCTTATCAAGGAATAATCAACTTAGATAGAATGTCTTGAAGGCTTCTATGCAATAGAGATGGTCGGCAGTCGCGGCTGTTTCGCGACAACTGTGCATGGCCAGCAAGGGATTGCCCATATCTACACCTTTGGCGGGAAGCGAAGAGGCAAGGATGTTGCCAAGTGTGCTTCCTCCTGCTACATCGCTATGATTCACAAAGCGCTGGCAAGGCACGCCTGCCTTCTCGCAGATTCCTGCAAAGACGGCTGCTGAAACGGCATCGCTTGCATACTTCTGTGCTGCATTGAATTTGATGACTGGTCCGCCTCCCAGAACAGGGTGGTTCGTCGGGTCGTACTTGTCACTATAATTCGGATGCCATGCATGAGCATTATCGGCAGAAACCATGAAGGCCTTTTCGATGCTTCGATGAAAGTCCTCAGGAGTGCCGCTTTGAGCCAGAACTATGCGCTCAATCAGGTTTGCAAGGAACGGACTGCCTGCACCTTGCTTTGTCTGTGAGCCGGTCTCTTCATTGTCGAAGATGGCAAGCACTTGCGTCACTTTTGGTGTCTTCTTCCCGCTTTGCAAAAGAGCCTGCAACCCTGCATGAACCATGCTGAGGTCATCGAGTCGTCCACTTGAAATGAACTCGTCATGAATGCCGAAAGTACAAGCTGGAGAGGCATCGGCAAGGTAGAGGTCGAAGTCGAGAATGTCCTTCTGTTTGACCTTCAACTCTTTGCAAATCAGGTTGATGAGCAAGTTGCCTTTCTCCAATTCATCGTTGATGATGCCTAGGATGGGCAACATGTCTTTCTGCTTGCTCAGCTTCACGCCATCATTCACTTGACGGTTAAAGTGGATGGCCAAGTTGCTGATTTGCAGAAGAGGACGGCGAACATGAAGAAGTTTTGTGATGGGCTTCATCACATCCTTCGAGCGCACAATGACGCGACCAGCCAAGGTGAGTGGACGGTCGAACCAAGTGCTCATGATGGGACCGCCATAAACCTCTGTGTTGAGACGGACGATGCCGCCTTCTCCAGTCATCTCGGCATTGGGTTTGATGCGGAAAGTGGGGGAGTCGCAATGTGCACAAATCATGTGGAAACCAGCCTCGCTAAGAGGTTCTGTGCCGATACGGAAGGCATAGACGGACGAGTCATTCTTCGTGAGGAAGAACTGTTTGCCGGGCTTCATCTTGCCAAGCTTGTCGCATGCATCCAGATGCTCGAAGCCAGCCTCTTTGAGTTGCTTACTAATGGTCTCGACTGCCAGGAAGTTCACGGGCGAGTTGTCGAGGAATTGCAGAAGGTCTTTAATAGCGTTCATGGTTCTTAAATACTTAGTTCGTTGAGCACCGTGATGAGACGTTTGTCGAAGCGCTTGTCGGTGCGAATGCATTCGCTGAACGGGACATAGACTACTTCATTGTTGCGAATGCCTACCATCACATTGCGCTGTCCCTGTTTGATGGCTTCGATGGCTCCTGCACCAGTGCAACTTGCAAGGATGCGGTCGTGAGCCGATGGGCTTCCACCACGCTGCAGATGTCCGAGGATAGAAACGCGCACATCGAACTCGGGGAACTCCTTTTTTACGCGGTCGGCATAATAGAGAGCACCGCATTTGGGGCTTTCGCTTACAATGACAATGCACGACTTCTTCGACTTACGGATGCCGCGCCCCATGAATTGTGCCAACTGGTCCACATCAGTCGTCTCTTCTGGAACGATTGCAGCCTCAGCACCACAGGCAATGGCACAGTTCTGAGCCAGGAAACCGGCATCTCGCCCCATCACCTCGACGAAGAAGATGCGCTCGTGCGAATTTGCGGTGTCGCGGATGCGGTCCACACATTCCATGATGGTGTTCATTGTCGTGTCGTAGCCGATTGTGGAGTCGGTTCCATAAAGGTCGTTGTCGATTGTGCCTGGCAGACCTATGACAGGGAAGTCGAACTCCATGCCGAAATCGCGGGCACCTGTCAGCGAGCCATTGCCACCAATGACGACGAGGGCATCAATTCCTTCTTTTTGGCAAGTCTTGTAAGCTTTCTTTCTTCCTTCAGGAGTCATGAACTCCTTGCACCGTGCAGTCTTCAGGATTGTGCCGCCGCGTGTAATGATGCCGCTAACGTCCTCTGTGGTGAATGTCTTCACCTCACCATTGATGAGTCCCTCGTAGCCACGATAGATACCTTTGATGCTGAATCCGTTGCTGATGCCAGCTCGCGTGACCGCACGAATGGCGGCGTTCATTCCAGGAGCATCACCACCGCTGGTGAGAATGCCTATACAGTTAATTTTTCCCATAATATCATTTACTATTTAATCATTAGCCATTTACCATTACGCTGCAAAGATACGAAAAAGTTTGAATTATTCGCACTTTATTATATAATATAATGTAGTGGAAACACAAAAAGTTTGTTTCCCATGAAAAAAAAGTTGAAAAAGTTTTGCCAGTTCAGGATTTTGCCGTATCTTTGCACCGCAATTCGCAAGAGAAGTACCAAGCGAGGTGCTCGTGTGAAGCGAATTGGGCGCTTAGCTCAGCTGGTTCAGAGCGTCTGCCTTACAAGCAGAGGGTCGGGGGTTCGAATCCCTCAGCGCCCACCCATGAAAGGATGGCTCCTTAGCTCAACTGAATAGAGCATTTGACTACGGATCAAAAGGTTGTGGGTTTGAATCCCGCAGGAGTCACCAAGATTCTGGCGAAAGTCAGTGGACTGGGTAGGTAGGTAAGTGGTTAAAACGGGCAGACTGTAAATCTGTTGCCTCACGGCTTCGGCAGTTCGAATCTGTCCCTGCCCAC
>JAGCFN010000198.1 GCA_017650085.1 Bacteroidaceae bacterium
ACGAATGGGCAAGAAGCGCATCAGTGCCGAGACAGGAGCGGGTCAACACGGCGTTGCGACGGCTACTGTCTGTGCTTTGATGGGAATGCCATGCCGAGTTTACATGGGTGCTTTAGACGTTGAACGTCAGCACATTAACGTGGAGCGAATGAAGATGCTGGGTGCTGAAGTCTATCCCGTGGAGAGTGGCAACAAGACACTTAAAGACGCAACAAACGAGGCGATTCGTGACTGGTGCTGCCATCCAAGCGATACCTTTTATATAATAGGCAGCACAGTCGGGCCTCATCCCTACCCTGAGATGGTCGCCAAACTGCAGAGCGTCATCAGTAAAGAGATACGCTTTCAGCTCCAGGAAAAGGTTGGACGCGATTGGCCGGACTACCTCATCGCATGTGTTGGTGGCGGAAGTAATGCTGCAGGCACTATCTACCACTACCTCGATGATGAGCGTGTGAAGCTGGTTCTCGGCGAGGCTGGGGGAAAGGGAATGGAGACGGAGATGACAGCAGCGTCCCTGAACATCGGCTCTGTCGGCATTCTGCACGGCAGTCGCATCAAGGTGATGCAGACCGAAGACGGCCAAATCATCGAACCTTACAGCATAAGTGCCGGCCTGGACTATCCTGGAACAGGTCCCATGCACTGCAACCTCTTCGAAACAGGCAGGGCGAAAGTCTACTCAGTCAACGATGACGAGGCACTTCAGGCTGCCTTCGAACTGACTCGACTCGAGGGAATCATCCCTGCTCTCGAAAGCAGTCACGCCCTCGCTCTGCTGCCCAAGTTGAAGTTCAAGCCAGAAGATGTGGTCGTGCTTACCGTCAGCGGAAGAGGCGACAAAGATCTGGCAACCTATCTTAACCATAAAGACGAGATTGATTATGAGCGCATATAAGTTCCATTTCCACACTGCAAGCAAGAAGATTCTGGGTGACCTCATCACGCCCGTAAGTGCTTATCTGAAAGTGCGCGACGCCTATCCGCAAAGCGCACTCATGGAGAGTTCCGATTATCACGGCGGAGAGAACGCGAAATCCTTCATCGCGCTTCACCCCATCGCAAGTGTCAGCATCGAACATGGCACAGGTTTCTGCCGCTTTCCTGACGGCAAAGAAGAGCATTTCAAGATCGGCAAGAACTACGACACCGCTCGCCTCATCAGCGATTTCCTTGCTTGTTTCGACATCGAGGGCAACGACGTTAACTACTGCGGACTGTATGGTTACACGACTTTCAACTCCGTCCGATACTTCGAGAACATTGCTGTCAAGGACGAGACGCAAGAGGAAAACGATGCGCCAGACATGCTCTACATATTATATAAAGATGTGGTCGTGTTCGATCACTTCCGTAATGAGCTCACGCTCATCGAGTTGCTTGCCGACGGAGAACAGGACGACCTCGACCAACTGGAACGTGATCTGGCCAGCCGAAACTATCAGGCGTTCGACTTCCATCCTGTCGGCGAATGCGAAAGCACGTTGACAGACGACGAACACCGCGAGAACATTCGTCGCGGCATACAGCATTGCTTGCGTGGCGACGTGTTTCAAATTGTCCTTTCACGCCGCTTCAAGCAGAAGTTCGAAGGTGATGACTTCAAGCTCTATCGTGCCTTGCGAAGCATCAACCCCAGTCCCTATCTCTTCTATTTCGACTTTGGAGGCTTCCGCATCTTCGGTTCGTCGCCCGAGACACACTGCCGCATCGAGAACCGCCACGCTTATATTGACCCAATTGCGGGCACCACGAAGCGTACCGGCAACAGCGAGATTGACCGACAGAATGCTGAGTACTTACGCAACGACCCGAAGGAAAATGCCGAACACGTCATGCTGGTTGACCTAGCGCGCAACGATTTGAGCCGCAATTGCCACAATGTCAAGGTTGACTTTTACAAGGACATGCAGTTCTACAGCCACGTCATCCATCTTGTCAGTCGCGTTAGCGGAGAGCTTGACGAAAGCGCAGATCCCATCAAAGCTTTCATCGACACCTTCCCCGCAGGCACTTTATCGGGGGCTCCGAAAGTGCGAGCCATGCAACTTATCTCAGAGTACGAGCCGCACAATCGTGGTGCTTACGGCGGTTGCATCGGGTTCATCGGCTTTGAGGGTAATCTCAATCAAGCCATCACGATACGCACTTTCGTCAGCCGCAACAATGAGCTTTGGTTCCAAGCAGGCGGCGGCATCGTGGCAAAGAGCAATGTAGAGTACGAACTTCAAGAGGTTAACAATAAGCTTGGGGCACTTCGCCGAGCCATTGAAATAGCAGGAAAATTATGAAAAAGATAGTAATCATCGACAATTACGACTCGTTCACCTACAACCTAAGCCATTTGGTAAAGGAACTCGGAGCTGAGGTGACGGTCTATCGCAACGACCAGTTCAAGATGTCGCAGCTCGAGACGTTCGACAAAATCATACTTTCCCCTGGCCCGGGCATCCCGAGTGAAGCAGGTCTTCTGCTCGATGTCATCAAGGCCTATGCAGGCAAGAAGCCCATCCTCGGCGTTTGTCTCGGGCATCAGGCTATTGGCGAAGTGTTCGGAGGCACATTGACAAACCTCCAAGACGTCTACCATGGCGTGGCGACACCCGTCACCATAACGGCCGACGATTATCTCTTCGAAGGCTTGGGCAAGACGTTTGAGGTGGGCCGCTACCACTCTTGGGTGGTCGATACGAAAGGCTTCCCCGAATCTCTCGAAGTGACAAGCGTGAGCGACGAGGGTTTCATCATGTCCCTCAGACATCGTGATTACGACATTCGCGGCATTCAATATCATCCCGAAAGCGTGCTTACGCCTTGCGGAAAGACGATAATAAAGAACTGGTTAGAGCATTAAACTTCTACAATCTTATGAAGCAGTATTTACAACGACTCATTGCCGGCGAGACACTCTCACGGCAAGACACACACAACATATTGGTGAGCATTACCCGCCAAGCCTACCCTGCCGAGCAGATTGCGGCCTTGCTGATGGCAATACAGACACGCGGCGCGACGGTGGATGAAATGATTGGTTTCCGCGACGGACTGCTCGAAACGGGCAAACACATTAACCTCAATGACTTCGACACGCTGGATATCGTGGGCACAGGAGGTGATGGGAAGAACACTTTCAACATCAGCACTTGCGCTTGCTTCGTGGTGGCCGGAGCTGGATTCAAGGTCTCGAAGCACGGCAACGGCGCAAGCACGAGCGTGAGCGGGGCAAGTAACGTGCTGATGGCACACGGCGTGAAGTTCACCGACGACGAGGATGTCCTCCGTCGCTCCATTGAGAATGCCAGCATTTGCTACCTCCATGCACCGCTCTTTGCAACAGGCATGAAGTTTGTCGGACCGGTTCGCAAGGCCTTGAACGTGCCGACGTGCTTCAATTTGCTTGGTCCCTTCATCAATCCTTGCACGCCAAAGAACTCGCTTCACGGCACCGCGACGCCCACCCAACTGCGCCTCTATGCCAGTATGCACCAGAGAATTGGAGACAATTACGGAGTCATCTCGAGCTACGACGGCTACGACGAAATCTCGCTCACCAGTGGTTTCAAGTTCGTGACGCGTCACTTCGAGAAGGTCTACACGCCCCTCGAGATGGGACTTGCCTACGTGAAACCCGAAGAGATATTCGGCGGAACGACTGCCGAGGAAGCCAAGCGCATCTTCGACAACGTGCTGGAAAACAAAGCGACGCGTGCCCAGACGGATGTCGTGGTTGCTAATGCCGCTTGTGGCATCAGCCTGATGAACCCGAACCTCCCCATCTCGGACACCGTTGCAATGGCCCGCGAGAGTATCGAAAGCGGCAAGGCTTTGCAATGTCTCAAGAAGTTTATTGAACTCAACTCGTAATAAATCGGTCAGAAATGGACATCTTAGAGGAAATAGTAGCACACAAGCGCATCGAAGTTGCCGCGCAGAAGGAGCAGACGCCACCAAGGAAAATCTATGCCGAAGTTGAGCGAATAATGTCGGAAGGCGTGACGAAGCGCAGTTTGAGTCAGGCTTTGACGGAGAACGACTTTGGCATCATCGCTGAGTTCAAGCGCAAAAGTCCGTCGAAGGGATGGATTAAGGAGGACGGCAAACCTGAGATAATTCCGCTTTCTTACGAGCAAAACGGCGCCGCAGCCCTCAGCATTCTGACCGACGAGATGTACTTCGGTGGCTCTCTCGACTTCTTCAGAAAGGCCCGACCGCTCGTCAACGTGCCCATCCTTCGCAAGGACTTCATCATAGACGAATACCAGCTTTTCCAAGCGCGACACATCGGAGCCGATGCCGTACTGCTCATCGCTGCTGACTTAAGCAAGCAGGAAGTCCGCTCGCTTACGGCTCTTGCTCACGAGTTAAGGCTCGAAGTCCTGCTGGAACTGCATTCTGAACACGAACTCGACTATGCTGAGATTGATGTCGATGCAGTTGGCGTGAACAATCGCAACCTCGGGACTTTCGTGACGGATGTGCAGAACTCATTCCGATTGGCGAGCCAACTACCTCAAGATAAAGTACTTGTCAGCGAGAGTGGCATCAGTAATCCGGACACCATCCGCTTGCTTCGCGAGGCAGGTTACAGGGGTTTTCTCATCGGAGAGACTTTCATGAAAACCAACAACCCTGGTGAAGCATTAAAAAACTTCATTTCGCGATTATGATGATAAAGGTTTGTGGAATGCGAGATGCCGAGAACATCCGGGAAGTGGAGCGTTTGGGCATCGACATGATGGGCTTCATCTGTTGGGAGCGCTCGCCGCGATATGTGAGCGAAGTACCAGCCTATCTGCCTAAATGCGAACGCGTCGGCGTTTTCGTCAACCCGTCTCTCGACGAGATTCAAAAGCGCACAGAAGCCTTCGACTTCAGTTACATTCAGCTTCACGGCAGCGAATCGCCAAAGTTTTGCAAGGAAGTTCGGGAGAAGACAGGATGCAAAGTCATCAAGGCAATTAGCATAAGTTCGGAAGCGGACCTCGCTCTTGCTGGTCAATACGAAAGCTTCGCCGACCTGCTTCTCTTTGATACGAAGTGCTCGACTATGGGCGGAAGCGGTAAGCAGTTTAACTGGAACATCCTCTCCGACTACCGAAGTGCCCTACCCTTCCTGCTTTCAGGAGGTATCGGACCTGAAGATGCAGACCGACTCAGCAAGTTTCATCACGACAAATGCCTAGGCTTCGACATCAATTCGCGCTTTGAAATCGAGCCAGGCATCAAAGATACAGAAAAGATAAGGACTTTCATAAAAGGCATTCAGACATATGAACAGAATTAATAAGATATTTCAAGAGAAGAGCAAAGGATTGCTCTCGCTCTATTTTTGTGCTGGTCATCCAACCCTAGAAAGCACTTGCGATATCATTAAGACGCTGGAACAGAAGGGAATAGACTTCATCGAAGTGGGCATTCCCTTTAGTGATCCGATGGCTGACGGCCCAGTTATTCAGGACGCAGCCACTAAGGCTTTACGAAACGGAATGACCTTGCAGAAGCTCTTCTCGCAGTTGGAACCACTCAGGAAGGAAGGGGTGAAGCTTCCCCTCATACTGATGGGCTACATGAATCCCATATATCACATGGGTTACGAGGCTTTTTTCCATCGTTGCAAGGAAGTGGATGTGGACGGCGTCATCATCCCAGACCTGCCGTTCAAGGACTATATGGACGAGGTCAAACCCATAGCCGACAAGTATGACATCAGGGTTATCATGCTCATCACGCCTGAGACGAGCGACGAACGCATTCGCTTCATCGACGAGAATACCGACGGTTTCATCTATATGGTCAGTTCCGCAGCCACAACTGGAGCACAGAAAGAGTTCGACGAGGCCAAGCAAGCTTACTTCTCGCGAATTGACAAGATGGGGCTCAAACACCCTCGCATGATCGGTTTCGGCATTAGTAACCGGCAGACTTTGGAGAGCGCTCAGGCAAATGCAGCTGGGGCTATCATCGGCAGCAAGTTTGTTACTCTGCTCGACAAACTGGGGGCTCCGCTCCCCGCAATTGAGGAACTTTTCAAGGCTCTCGAGGAAGATTAGCGAATGACACGTGTGTCGTTGCCAAACATCACGTGTGACGTTTGCGATTTACTAGTGTGACGTTTGCATTTTACTAGTGTGACGTTTGGCAACTTAGCACGCCATCTTTTTAATTTAGGTTAATCTTCCATAATAAAACATAACGGGGAAAGGCTAACTGGCTCATTATTCACGAATTACCATTACCTTTGCGATCAGGAACCACAACCGTAAGAGTTTGAATATGAAAAAGGTCATGATTTCGCTGGCAATTATCCTCGTTGGTGTACTTGGCGGCATTTATTATCGGTTTTTCTTTGACAATCGCTTCTTTTTGAAGAACGACACGAAGGAAGTTGTCAGCCTTTTGTCGGACATTAATGCCGGCGAGAAGTTCGACTTGTCGAGTTTTACGAAGGCTGATAGCGTTTTTGTTGTGGAACCATATAACGACAAATTCTTCGAAACGAACAGTCATCTCAAACTCTTGGATTGCATAAAGAGGAGCATTGAGCACATGACTATTTACGACGGATGGTGCCAATTGCTCTTTGTCAAAGGGAATAAAGTGGTCTCGTTTGCTGAAATCAATAGAAATGTGGCTGACTTCTGTGGTATCGATACCTGCAGAACCGACTATCCCAACCCCAAGTTTTCAGTCAAAACGGCATTATTTCTTGACGAAAGCAAAAAGGTGCATCTGAGACAATAGGCTTTTCCGCTCTCAAAGTCCAAGTATTATGCCGGCAAATCCGCAAAGCAGAATGATGAGGATTGGGCCGAGACGATAGACCTTTTGGGCAATAAAGGCAAAGAGGAAAAGGAAGATGCTGAGGCAGAAACGCCAGGGATTTTCGCTCATAGAACTGAAATTCTCGGCGTTCATCAAGAGCAAAGAGGCCGCCAAGAGCAAGCCTACAACGGCTGGACGCAAGGCGCTGAAGACATTCTCGACTGAAGGATGGTTGCGATATTTCATCAGGAATTTGCTGATGAGCAACATCAAAGCGAAACTCGGAAGCACGACTGCAAAGGTTGCAATAAAGCTTCCCAAGACGCCCCAAGCAGGAGAATAGCCCGCGTTAACGAGGGCCGTATAGCCGACATAAGTGGCAGAGTTGATGCCGATGGGTCCCGGAGTGCTTTGGCTGACAGCCACTATGTCCGTGAACTGCCCCATTGTCATCCAATGATAATGTCCCACGACCTCGCCCTGAATCATAGAAATCATGGCATATCCCCCACCAAAACCAAAGAGACCGATGAGGAAGAAGGTCCAGAAAAGCTGTAGTAGGAGCGTTATCATAGTGTCAAGAATTAAAGTCTTCCTTGAGATACTTACCATAGACATAGCCCGAGACGCCTGCCGCGATGACCACAAAGATGGGACTTACCCCAAGCATCCATATCAGGAAGGCTGCTACGAGGGGAATCCAGACATTGTATCTGTTGATCTTAGCGCTTTTTGCCATACGGAAGACGGGTATCGCGATGAGAGCCACGACTGCAGGACGGATGCCTCGGAAAAAGTGTTCTACCCAAACATTCTCGCGGAACTGCTGGAAGACGAGAGCAATCGCCAAGATGCAAAGGAAGGAGGGCAAGCAGGTTCCTAAGGCGCTGACGAACGCTCCCTTATTGCCCATTCGCTTGTTACCAATGAAGATGCTGATATTGACGGCAAAGATGCCCGGACACGACTGCGCCACCGCAATCAGGTCAAGCAGCTCATCATGGCCCACCCAATGCTTCTCGTCGACCACTTTCTGCTCGATAAGCGGTATCATAGCATAGCCGCCACCGATGGTGAAAAGGCCTATCTGGAAGAATGTCTTGAAGAGTTCGAACATTATCCTAACTTTGTCTCAACCCATTTCCTTGCATTCACGAACGCCTCTATCCAAGGTGTCACCTCATCCTGACGTCCTGCAGGATAATATCCGCACTGCCAAGGGAAGAAGGCACGCTCGAGGTGTGGCATCATAGCCAAGTGTCTGCCGTCTGCCGAAGCGATACCTGCGGCTGAGAAGTCGCTGCCGTTCGGGTTGGCGGGATAGCCGTCGTAGCTGTACTTGAGCACGATATTGTAGTCTTCCTCCTTGCCAGGAAGGTGGAATTTGCCTTCTCCATGAGCCACCCAAATGCCCAATCTGCTGCCACTAAGGCTGCCCATCAAGACACTTTGGTTCGTCTGAACGGTCAAGCCGACAAAGTTCGACTCGAATTTATGGCTGTCGTTATGGAGCATCTTGGCTTTCGAAGTACCAATCAACCCCAGTTCCACCATCAATTGGCACCCGTTGCAAACGCCAAGAGAGAGTGTGTCGGGACGGCTGTAGAAGCGGTCCAGCGCCTCTTTTGCCTTGGGATTGTAGAGGAAAGCACCTGCCCAACCCTTTGCCGAGCCGAGCACATCACTATTGGAGAAACCGCCGCAGAAGACGATGAAATTGATGTCGTCGAGCGTTTCACGACCTGAAATGAGGTCAGTCATCATGACATCCTTCACGTCGAAACCTGCCAAGTAGAGCATGTAGGCCATTTCTCTCTCGCCATTTGTGCCCTTCTCTCGGATGATGGCGGCTTTGATGCCACTCTTTTCTCTGCGCTCCGGGTTCAAACCATACTGACTGAGTTTGCCTGTGAAGCTTGGCAGGAAGTTCCACTCAAGAGGCTGCTTGCGATAGTTCTCAAAGCGTTCTTTTGCCTTACCATTGAAGCTCTGTTTGCGATCGAGCAGATAACTGCTTGAATACCAAACATCACGAAGGTAATCAATACCGAACTGATATTGTGCTCCAGCCTTTACCATGAGGATGTGGCGCTCTTCGCAAGGACGGCCGATGTTAACATAACCGACTCCAGCAGCCTCCAAGAACTTCTTGACCTCCGTTCTGTTTCCGTCGGCAACCTGAATCACGATACCAGGATTCTCTGCGAAGAGGAGCTTCACCAGGTCGTCACACTTCATCTTGTCGAGGTTTATCTCAAGTCCGCCTTCTGTATTCGCGAAGCACATTTCCAGCAGACAAGTGATGAGACCGCCTGCCGAGATGTCGTGTCCGGCAAGGATAAGTCCCTTCTTTATCAAGTCTTGAACGGCGTTGAAGGCATCTCGGAAGTACTCCGGATCACGGACCGTAGGCACATCACTACCGACTTTCCCCAGACTTTGGGCAAATGCGGAACCACCCAAACGCAACTCATCGAACGAGAAGTCTATATGATATAATGTAGATGGGCAGTTCTTGAGGACTGGGCTGACGACCTTCTTGATGTCGCTTACCTGGCCACCACTCGAAACAATGACTGTTCCCGGAGAGATTATCTTAGTTCCATCGGGATATTTCTGCGTCATAGAGAGGCTGTCCTTGCCTGTCGGAACGTTGATTTGAAGTGCGCAACAGAAGTCGCTCAACGCTTCAACTGCCTGATAGAGACGTGCATCCTCGCCTTCCTGAGCACGACACGGCCACATCCAGTTCGCGCTAAGACTGACGCTATCAAGTCCTTCTTCGAGCGGAGCCCAAACGATATTTGTCAGAGACTCTGCGACAGAAAGGACACTTCCTGCAGCGGGATTGGCAAGAGCAGCTTGTGGAGCGTGACCGAGAGCCGTTGCAATACCTTTCTTTCCACGATAGTCGAGGGCAACCACACCACAGTCCGAGAGAGGCAACTGCAATTCGCCCTGACATTGTTGGCGTGCCACCTTGCCCGTCACAGAACGGTCCACCTTGTTGGTCAGCCAATCCTTACAAGCGACAGCCTCAAGCTGAAGCACTCGAGCCACCTTTTCGCTGAGGTCCTTTTGGTCATAAGAAACGTTCTCGTAAGGACGCTCCACAGTCTTATCTCGCATGACAGTCTTGGGACTGTGCCCAAACATCTGAGCCACATCGAGGTCGAACGGACGCTTCCCATCCCCTTGTTGGAAGGCAAAATGGGCATCTCCAGTCGTTTCTCCGACCACATAAAGCGGGGCTCTTTCCCTTTCGGCAATCTTGCGGACATGCTCGATGTGTTTCTCGTCAATGAGGAGTCCCATGCGTTCCTGGCTTTCGTTGGCGATGATTTCCTTAGCCGAAAGGGTCGGGTCGCCAATAGGAAGCTTCGTCATATCAATGAGTCCGCCACACTCTTCAACAAGTTCGGAGAGACAGTTCACGTGTCCTGCGCTTCCATGATCATGGATGCTGACAACGGGATTCACTTCCTCTTCGCAAAGCGCACGCACCAGATTGTTGGCTCGCTTCTGCATTTCCGGGTTGGCACGCTGTACTGCGTTGAGTTCGATACCACTTGAATAGCGACCTGTTTCCACGCTGGAAACACTGCCGCCACCAAGTCCGATGCGATAGTTATCACCGCCCACGACCACAATCTTATTGCCTTTCTGGGGTTCTTTTTTCAGGCAATCGCGCTTCGTGCCATAACCTACGCCACCAGCCAACATGATGACTTTGTCGTAAGCATATTGCTCCTGACCTTCCTGATGCTCGAATGTGAGGACAGAACCGCAGATAAGTGGCTGCCCGAACTTGTTTCCGAAGTCGGAAGCACCATTCGAAGCCTTGATGAGGATCTGCTCAGGAGTCTGGTAGAGCCACTTTCTGACGGGCAAGATCTGCTCCCATTCACGCTCTTCCTCTGTTCTGGGATAGCTCGTCATATACACCGCAGTACCTGCGATGGGCCATGAACCTACGCCACCACCCATACGGTCGCGAATCTCACCACCTGTTCCTGTCGAAGCTCCATTGAAGGGCTCGACCGTAGTTGGGAAGTTGTGCGTCTCAGCTTTGAGGCTGATAACGCTCTCTATGTCACGCACTTCGAAGTAATCGCTCGTGCTGTGATCCTTCGGAGCGAACTGCTCGACGACTGGTCCTTCTGCAAACGCCACATTATCTTTATAGGCGGAAATGATGTGATGGGGATTCTCCTGAGTCGTTTTCTTTATCATCTGGAACAAAGACGACTCTTTCTCCTGACCATCTATAATAAATGTGCCGCCAAAGATCTTGTGCCGGCAATGCTCGCTATTGATTTGAGCAAAGCCAAAGACCTCACTGTCAGTAAGTTTCCTGCCGAGCTGACCTTCCACTTGATACAGGTATTCAATCTCTTCTGGAGACAGAGCGAGACCTTCCTGCTCGTTGTATTCCTCCAAGTTTTCAATGCTGAGGATGGGCTCGGGCTTCTTGTTGATGGTGAAGATGTCCTGATTCAGGCCATGATAAAGGCGCTGAAGCATGGGATCGTAGTCAGCATTCTCGTCCTTGACGGGGAAGTATTCCTCTATTCGACTGATGCCCTGAATGGCCATATTCTGCGTGATTTCCACCGCGTTAGTGCTCCAGGGCGTAATCATTTCGCGGCGAGGGCCAACGAAATAGCCCTGCAGGTTCTCTTCCTTTTCAGTATTCGCTTCTCCATAAAGCCAGCAGAGTTTCTCGACTTCGGCTTTCGTGAGCGCCTTTTTGCTCTC
>JAGCFN010000199.1 GCA_017650085.1 Bacteroidaceae bacterium
ACACCCATCATGATTACCAAAGCGAGCGATCGTATCGGCAAACCTTACATCGAAGTGGATGCCGACAGAATCGTTGGAGTTGTGGAATGTAACGTTCCTGATGAGGCTCGCAGCTTCAAGGACCCAGATCCCATCACCACTCAGATTGGTCAGAATGTGGCAGACTTCCTGCTTCTTAACCTCAAGCAAGGTCTTATTCCGAAGACTTTCCTCAACCTGCAGAGCGGAGTTGGCAGCGGAGCAAACGCAGTATTGGGTGCTCTTGGACAATGTCCGGAAGTGCCTAACTTCAATATCTACACGGAAGTTTTGCAGGATGCTCCTGTCGGCCTGATGAAGCAGGGACGCGTACTTTCCGCTTCTGCCTGCTCTCTTACGGTCACGAACGAGTGTCTGTTGGATATTTACGACAATATCGACTTCTTCAGAGACAAGTTGGTTTTGCGTCCTTCAGAGATTAGCAACTGCCCCGAAGTTATAGCTCGACTCGGAGTTTGCGCTTTGAATACGGCCATAGAATGTGATCTGTATGGTCACGTCAACAGCACCAAGATCTGTGGCACCAAGATGATGAACGGAATCGGCGGTTCTGCAGACTTCGCTGCAAACGCCTATCTCACCATCTTTACCTGTGGTTCTACTACAAAGGGAGGTGCTATCTCGAGCATCGTACCCTTCGCCAGTCACATAGATCACACGAATCACTACATCGACGCAGTCATTACGGAGTATGGTGTGGCTGACCTTCGTCATAAGAGCGACATGCAGAAAGCACAGGAACTCATCAAGGTGGCACATCCCGACTATCGTCCCATGTTGCAGGACTACCTGAAATATGCAGAGAAGAGAGGCGGTCATACCCATCACGAACTTGCCGCAGCCTTTGCCATGCACGATACATTCTTGCGCAAAGGCGACATGCGTCTAACAGATTTGGCAGAGTACATCAAGTAGTTCAAAGCGTCATTATTCACGATGAACTACGAGTGGAACTATAATCCGCCTTCCGATGCAGAGCTGAAGCTTGCAGGGGAAATGGCAGAGGAGCTGAAGATCAGCCCTGTCCTTGCCCGCGTCCTGATAGGACGAGGCATAGGCAGTGTGCAGGAAGCACGCAAGTTCTTCCGTCCTCAGCTTACAGATCTGCACGACCCCTTCCTGTTTCAGGATATGCAGAAGGCTGTGAACCGCCTCAACGAAGCCCTCGGACGAAAGGAGCGCATCCTCGTCTACGGCGACTACGATGTGGATGGTTGCACTGCCGTAGCCTTAGTATATCGCTTCCTTCAGCAGTTCTACAGCAACATAGACTACTACATACCCGACCGAAACGAAGACGGATATGGAGTCTCGCGAAAAGGTGTGGACTATGCTCAGGAAACAGGAGTTGGTCTTGTTATCGTGTTGGATTGCGGCATCAAGGCTATCGAAGAAGTCGCTTACGCCAAAGAAAAAGGCATCGACTTCATAATCTGCGACCATCATGTGCCTGGCGACGAGTTGCCTCCAGCCTTGGCTATCCTCAATGCCAAACGCTTTGACAACACTTATCCATACGAGCATCTCTGTGGATGTGGCGTTGGTTTCAAGCTCATACAGGCTTTTGCCATCAGCAACGGCATTGAGTTCTCGCAACTTATTCCCCTGCTTGATTTGTGCGCAATCAGTATTGCGGCAGACATTGTCCCCATCATGGGCGAGAATCGCATCCTTGCTTATCATGGCTTGCGACAGCTTAACAGTTCTCCAAGCACAGGCGTGAAGGCTTTGATGGAGATATGTGGACTCACGAACAAGGAGATTTCGCTTGGCGACATCATATTCAAGATAGGTCCTCGCATCAATGCTTCCGGCAGAATGCAGACAGGCAACGAAGCCGTCGCATTGCTCATCGAAAAGGATCCCATCGCAGCAAAGGAACTGGCAAAGCAAATCAACGAGTACAACGAGCAGCGCAAAGACCTCGACAAGTCCATGACGGAAGAGGCAAACCGCATTGTCAAAACCCTCGAACACAGACATGAACACAAGTCAATCGTCCTGTTCAACGAAGAATGGCATCGTGGCATCATCGGCATCGTGGCTTCCCGTCTGACCGAAGTCTTCTATAAACCCAGCGTCGTTCTCACTTGCAACGACGACGGAATGGCTACCGGTTCGGCTCGAAGTGTGCCTGGATTCGATGTCTATAAGGCAATCGAGAGTTGTGCCGACCTGCTTGAAAACTTCGGAGGTCACACTTATGCAGCAGGACTTAGCATGCCTGCTCAGAACATTCCAGAGTTTCGCCATCGCTTCGAACAATATGTAAAGGAGCATATTCGTCCGGAACAAATCAACGCAATCCTGCGCATAGATGCCGTCATCGACTTCCGCGACATCAATCGTCGCATCTTATCCGACCTCAAACGCTTTGCTCCTTATGGTCCTGACAACAACAAACCGCTCTTCTGCACAAGGCAGGTTTACGACTATGGCACAAGCAAAGTTGTTGGAAGAGACCAGGAACACATCAAACTGGAACTGGTAGATTCCAAGAGCAGCAATGTGATGAACGGTATTGCTTTTGGTCAAAGTTCACAAGCTCGCTATATTAAGACGAAGAGAGCTTTCGACATTGTATACCATATCGAAGAAAACAGTCACAAGCGAGGCGAGGTGCAATTGCAGATAGAGGACATTAAGCCGAGAGAATAAAAGAGGGATGCCATACCTTTCGATTCTTCAAAAGTACTGGGGCTATGATGATTTTCGCGGCATTCAGCGAGAGGTCATTGAAAGCATCGGTGCAGGAAACGACACTCTTTGCCTGATGCCGACTGGCGGAGGCAAGAGCATAACGTTTCAGGTGCCAGCCCTTGCCATGAAGGGTGTCTGCATAGTTCTGACACCTCTCATTTCCTTGATGAAGGATCAGGTTGAGGCTTTGCGTCGCCGTGGCATAAAGGCTGCTTATATTAGCAGTTTTATGGAGCACGAAATGGTGCTGACCATCTTGGACAACAGCATTTTCGGAGCCTACAAATTCCTGTATATCTCTCCAGAAAGGCTTGAGAGCGAGATATTCCTCAACAAGTTGCGTCGCATGAAAGTGTGTTTCATTACTGTTGATGAAGCACATTGCATTTGTCAATGGGGGTATGATTTCCGTCCTTCTTATCTGCAGATATCCAAGATACGGGAGTTCTTTCCCGACTGTCCTGTCCTTGCTCTGACGGCAACGGCGACAGAGAAAGCGATTTCCGACATTCAGGAAAAGCTCTGTTTCCGCCAGAAGAATGTCCTGAAGATGAGTTTTGCCCGAGACAATCTTGCCTACATTGTGAGATTGGAAGATGATATCTTCAATGGTATTCTGCATGCTCTTCGGTCTATTCCAGGCTCTTGCATCATCTATTCTCGAAGCAGAAGAAAGTGCAGGGAACTTGCCGAAATGCTTAACGGCTTAGGCTTTTCTGCGACTTACTACCATGCAGGATTGCCGAGTGTAAAGAAGAACGAACGGCAGGAACGATGGCGTCGTGACGAGATTCGCATTATGGTGGCGACGAATGCCTTTGGTATGGGCATTGACAAACCTGATGTGCGTCTGGTTCTTCATGCTGATTTGCCAGATTCCATCGAAGCCTATTTCCAGGAAGCAGGCCGTGCTGGTCGAGACGGAAAGCTGGCTTATGCCATTCTTCTGACTGATGGAAGGGAGCGGACAAGCGCTTCGCGTAGGCTTGCCCGGCAGTTTCCGAAGATCGAATATGTTCGTGAAGTTTATGAGAAGATGTGCTGTTTTCTCGGAATTGCAGAGGGTGACGGACAGAATGTGACTCGCGAATTCAGCCTTGAGAAGTTTTGTCAGACATTCGGCTTCTATCCGAAGTCGCTCGTTTATGCTCTCGACTTGCTGGACAAGGCTGGCTACATCGAGTATCGCGACGAGGATGAGGCTTCGACCAGACTGCGCATAAATGCTACGAGAACTGAGCTTTTCCGTGCTCTTTACCCTTCGGAAGAGCGGCTTATCCTTTCGATACTTCGTCGTTATGGAGGGATTTTCCTGGATTATGTCTATATTGACGAGGACATATTGAGTGGCGAAACCGGTTTGTCGACTGACGATATCTACCAGATTTTCCTTCGTTTGGCTCAACTTCAGCTCATCTCGTTCATTCCTCGAAAACATTTGCCTTGCATCACTTTCCGCCGTCGTCGGATCGACAAGAAGGATATCGTCCTTCCTACCCAAGTTTACGAGGACCGGCGCAAGCATTATGAAGAGCGGATAGGGGCAATGTTGCAGTATATTGAGCCGAGTTCCGATTGTTGCCGAAGCAGGATGTTGCTGCGTTATTTCGGTGAAGAACAGGAGCATGATTGCGGCATTTGTGATGTCTGCAAGCGCCGAAAAGGACAACCGCAACCTGTCGAAGCTTGCGAGGCCTTGCGTTCTCACATCCTGGATCAGCTTCGAGAAGGTCCGAAGTTTGCTTACGACATCGATCTTTCGGGCTTCGATCCAGAGATTTACGAAGAGGTTATCGACGGGATGAGGATTGCTGGAGAGCTTGTCCTCGAAGGTCCTCTTATGAAGATTGGTTCTGCATCTTAGTGCTTTTCCCAAGTTGCGGAAGATCAGGAGCTTAGCTTCGTTGGAAAACTTCACCTGTGAAGTCGGCAAACATCACACTAGTAAATTGCAAACGTCACACTAGTAATTTGCAAACGTCACACTAGTAATTTGCAATCGTCACTGCAGTCGTTTTCTCAGATGTCTCGCATTACCATCAGGACACGATAGGCTGCCTTGAAATCTTTCTTCGCCAAACGACCTCCATCGGCAAGTTGATAGTTCGGATTTTCCGTGCTGAGAAGCAGGAAGGGAGATGTTGGTCCTGGGTCTTCAACCAACTTTACCATGAGCCGACCATCTGTTGTCTGGACGAGGTAGGGCACTCCTCTTCGAAACTCTTCGTATCGTCCAAGTGGTTCACCCACAGCAACATAGTTGCCGTCTTGTATGCGTGGGAGCATGCTATCCCCATGACATTGGAAGACGTACTTGATGTCTTGACGAGGCATTTGCAGGGGGATGAGCCCCTCCTTATTGTCAGGTTGTGGAGCATCGCCAAGCGTAGGCTGTATTCCTGCTACGAAATGTGCCGAAGCCTTGCTTTGAGCTGTGCTTCCGAGCTGATTTCCGTCAGTTTCCGAGGCTGCATCCGTTCTCGATCCAAACTGGAGAGCGATGTCCTCTTCTTCCTCTTCATCGTCAGGCAAAGGCAGCGGTCCTGACGAGATGGGGACGCTTCCTCCACGTAGCCATTCAAGGTCGACTTCAGGGAAACGCATCATAATCGCCTCGATTCCTTTGCGAGGGATTCGGTCGCGATACACCCAATTGTTTACGGCTTGAGGTGTGACGCCAATCATATCCGCCAAGTGCGAGCGATTGCGGCAGTATCGTTCCACCAAGATGGTAATCTTCTCTTCTGCAGTCATACTGATATGCTGTTGTTTTATTTACGGTTGCAAAGTTAAAACAAAATGTCAAAACTTGCAAGAAAAACAGCCTAATTTTTAAACAAAAGGTGCGAAGACCCATGAATTGAAACAAAAAGGTGCAGAATTTGACCAATTATTTTGCTTTGGAAGACATTTTTTGCTAACTTTGCAGAGCAAGAATCAAAGCGAATGGAAAACGTCAGAAAAGTCATCGGAGTAGGCGAAGCCATCCTCGACATCTTGTTTCGAGGGGGCCAACCCGTTGCAGCTGTGCCTGGTGGAAGCAGCTTCAACAGTATCATCAGCGTTGGTCGAGCTGGCGTTCCATGCACTTTCGTGGGTTATACTGGCGCAGATATTGTGGGGCAAAACACAGTCAAGTTCCTCAATTCCAATGGAGTAGGAACTGATCATTTCCAGTTGCGGAAGGGCGAGAAGAGTGCCATCAGTCTGGCTTTCCTAGGCGAGAACAAGGATGCCAGCTACCTCTTTTACAAAGAGCCGCCTCATGTCTCTGCCAATTGGACTTTGCCCGAAATGTCGAAAGGCGATGTGATGCTCTTCGGCTCCTACTATGCGGCCTGCGCAGGAATGCGTCCCTTGATAATGCAGATGCTGGAAAAAGCTGCAAAGGAAAACGTCATCGTCTATTACGACCTCAATTTCCGAAGCAACCACAGCGACGAGCTCGAGTCGCTCACACCAGCCATCTTGCAGAACTTCCGACAGAGCACCATCGTTCGAGGAAGTGCAGACGACTTCGAGGTAATGTTTTCCTCGCGCGACGCGCGCGTAATATATAATAGGTGTATCAGCCAGTATTGCCCCTTCTTCATTTGCACGTATGGGGCTGAGCAAATTGTGGTTTGCACGCCAAACACGGTTTATGAGTTCGAGGCGCCACCCATCCAGGACGTCGTAAGCACAGTTGGGGCTGGAGACAGCTTCAATGCAGGCTTCGCTTGTGCTTTGATTTGGGAAAACATAATGCCTGAAGATCTGCCAAACCTCAGGCAAGAAGACTGGAAACGGCTCATCGAAACAGCTTGTCACTTTGCAGGCGAAACCTGCAGAAGCACAGAAAACTATATCAAACGCTATGAAAAACATCCTGACAACCCTCATCCTCTTGGCTCTGGTACTTAGTGTAGGTGCCAAAGATGACCTTGAAGGCTTTCTCTATCAACAAGTTCCGGCTCCTGATGGAACAGAGTGGCAAAGTCCGGAAAAGCTGTCGCTCAACAAGTTGCAGCCTCGAGCTCACATCTTTCCCTTTGCAAATGCCGAGGAAGCTCGCAAGGTCTTGCCAGAAGGGAGCAAGTATTTCCAAAGCCTCGACGGCACTTGGAAGTTCCATTGGTGTGCGTCTCCAGAACAAAGGCCGCAGGATTTCTATGCCGATACCTATGATGTCTCCAGTTGGGACGACATAAAGGTTCCAGGTTGTTGGAACGTTCAGGGACTTGGCAAACATGGTGAAATGAAGTATGGCGTCCCCATTTATGTCAACCAGCCGGTCATTTTCTATCATGAAGTCAAACCAGACGATTGGCGTGAAGGCGTGATGCGAGAGCCGAAAGACCAGCATTGGACGACCTACAAATACCGTAATGAAGTGGGTTCTTACCGCAGAAACTTCACGATTCCTGCAGATTGGAAAGGTCGTCAGATACTCCTCAACTTCGATGGTGTCGACAGTTTCTTCTATCTTTGGGTCAACGGAAAATACGTTGGATTCAGCAAAAACAGCCGAAATACAGCTCGGTTCGACATCACAAACTACTTGAAGAAGGAGGGTGAAAACAGCCTTTCCGTGGAAGTTTACCGCAGTAGTGACGGTTCTTTCCTCGAGGCTCAGGATATGTTCCGCTTGCCTGGCATCTTCCGCAGCACTTATCTGACGGCCCTTCCGCAAGTCCAAATCTGCGACCTCGCAGTTCGGACAGTACAACTTGGCAAGGGAAAAGCGACAGTTCAGGTTGACAGGAAACTCAGCAACCTGACGGGAAAAGAGCAGAAAGGGCTGACGATGAACTATAGTATCTTCCCTGTCGAGCTCTATACCGACAAGGCAAACGTGTTGGGTAAGCAGTTTTCTGTCGCTTCTGAATCTTTGAAGAAAGGTGAGACGAAAGCGTCTCAAACCCGCTTTGAAGTGGAAAATCCCATGCTTTGGAGTGCAGAAAGGCCCAACAGATATGTTCTCGTTGCCGTATTAAAAGACAAGAAAGGAAAAGTTATCGATTGCACTTCGACCTACTTCGGCATTCGAACCGTCGAGATTCGCGAAACAAAAGCGGAGGAAGACGAGTTCAAGTTGGCAGGAAGATACTTCTACGTGAACGATAAACCCGTGAAACTCAAGGGTGTGAACCGTCATGAAACCAATCCCACGACTGGTCACGCCATTACTCGCGAGCAAATGCTCGAGGAAGTGATGCTCATGAAACGGGGCAACATCAATCATGTCCGTCTCTCGCATTATAGTAATGATCCGTACTTCTATTACCTTGCGGACAAATACGGACTGTACCTCGAGGACGAAGCCAACATAGAAAGTCACGAGTATTATTATGGAGAGGCGAGTCTTTCGCATCCCCAAGAATGGAAGAACGCCCATATTGCTCGAGTCATGGAGGCAGTCAGGGCTCACATCAACCACCCCAGTATCGTCATTTGGAGCTTGGGAAATGAAGCGGGACCAGGTGAGAACTTTGTGGCTGCATACAAGGCCATCAAGGCTTTCGACACAAGTCGTCCTGTTCAATACGAGCGTAACAATGACATCGTGGACATGGGCTCGAACCAATATCCCTCGGTTGATTGGGTTCGACAGGCAGTCAAAGGTACCAGCAAGGGCATCAAATATCCCTATCATATCTCGGAATATGCCCATTCCATGGGCAATTCTTTGGGCAATCTTGTCGACTATTGGGAGGCGATAGAGAGTACCAACTTCTTCTGCGGAGCAGCCATTTGGGACTGGGTTGACCAGGCAATCGACACCTATACAAAGGATGAAGGCATCAAGTACATGGGTTATGGTGGCGATCATGGAGATTGGCCCAACGACGGCATGTTCTGCATGAACGGGATCATGCTGCCCGACCTGACTCCGAAACCCCAGTATTTCGAGGTGAAAAAGGTCTATCAGAACGTGGGTGTGACACTCGATGAAATCAAGGAAATTCACCGAAAAAAGGCGGCGAACTTCACCATATTCAACAAGAACTACTTCGAACCGATCACTTTCGACACATATGATATTGTGGCTTGCCTCGTCAAGGATGGCAAGAAAGTGAAGGAGATACCCATCTCCCTAGGGGAGGACCTTCAGCCACGCAAGCGGGCACGCATCCTCGCCCCCGTTGATATGGCAGAGCCTGGCGAGTACTTCCTCAACATTGAATTCCGCTTGAAGCACGACAAACCTTGGGCCAAGAAGGGCTATGTGCAGATGGATGAGCAGTTGTTCCTTGCCGACAATAGCAAGTACACTGAGGTTCCTCCGTACAAGAAAGGTGGACTGAAGTTCGAGAACAAGGGCGACAAGTTTATCGTAGGAGGCGACGACTTCTCGCTTACCTTTGATAATCAGACTGGCAGCCTTTGCTCGATGAAGCGAGGAGGCAAGGTCGTATTCGAAGATTCGCCTCTTCTGCTGTCGGCCTTCCGTGCTCCTGTCGATAACGATAACTGGGCTCGCGACCAATGGTTCAAGCAAGGATTGTACGACTTGCAGCACAAAGTGAAGGGCGAGCCTAATGTCATCAGAAATCAGGACGGGCCGGTAATTATCACTTATACTGTCGAGAGCAAAGCAAAAGGCATGGGTGGTGTGAAATATCGCCCAGGAAAAGCAGGTCAGCCCTACGAGACGATTGCTGAGACGACTGGCGAAGGTGCAACAGTTACCTTCACGACCACACAGACATACAAAGTCTATCCAGACGGAACGGTAGTGTTGGCGAGCAGTATCGTCACAAGTGATCCAGACTTGCCGCTGCCCAGATTGGGTTACGAGATAAAGCTGCCTAGCCGATTCGACCAGTATACTTACTATGGAAGGGGTCCTTTGAATAACTACAACGACCGCAAGACTGGCTCCTTTATAGGGTTGTACCATAGCACCGTGGCAGACCAGTTCGTGCCTTTCCCCAAGCCGCAGAGTATGGGAAACCGCGAGGATGTGCGTTGGTGCGCTTTGCAAGATGAGAGTGGAGACGGCCTGCAGTTCATCAGCGGATACGGAACGATAAGCACTTCGGCATTGCCCTGGAGCGCACTTCAAATGACAAAAGCGCAGCATCCACACGAACTTCCTGCAAGCGACGGCACCTATCTGCACCTCGATTGCAAGGTGAACGGACTTGGTGGAAACAGTTGTGGACAAGGCGGACCGTTGAGGAAGGACAGAGTACTTGGCGCTCTCCATCAAATGATGCTCATCATCCGACCTGCTTCGGCTGGCGACGACCTCTCGGCTCGCGCAAAGGTGGACGGAATGACGCTCTTCCCATTGGTTGTTCTGAGAGACAGAGTCGGCAAAGTCACCATTGTTGGCGATCCGACGACCGACCTCGAACACCTGCCCATCTGCTATAAGATTGGCAAGGGCAAGCAGCAGAACTATACAGGACCCTTTGACTTGAAACAAGGTGGAACTGTCTATGCGAGGTATGAAAGCGATAGTGATTGGACGACTTCGCAGGTCTTCGAGAAGATCGAGAATGTGCCTATCGAGGTGGTTTACGTTAGTAGCGAGGAAGGACCCGACGGAGGCTATGCCAAGAACCTTGTAGACGGCGATCCATCAACCATTTGGCATACGATGTATAGCATAACTGTGCCGAAATATCCGCATTGGGTGGACTTCGATTGTGGCGAGATGAAACTCATCAAAGGCTTCTCCTATCTGCCTCGCCAAGACGGCAGTCCAAACGGGAATATCAAGGGTTATCGAGTGCAACTGAGTTCCGACGGACAGAATTGGACTGAGCCCGTTGTGGAAGGCGACTTTGAGAACTCGTCGAAGGAAAAGAAGGTCCTGCTTCCCAAACCACAGAAAGCCCGTTATCTTCGCTTCACGGCTTTGTCGAGCCAGAATGGTGCGGACTTCGCTTCTGGAGCCGAATTCAACGTGCTTGCCGAGTAGTGGGGAAGGCCTTCTAAAGGTGTGATGGGAAACGTCAAACGTGATGAAGCCAAACGTCACGTTTGACGATTGCAAACATATAGTGTTACGATTGCGATCATATAGTGTTATGATTGCGATCATAAAGTGTTATGTTTGCCAACGTAACCTTTTGCGTTTTTCCCTCAAGGTCGTTAGGGTCTTCGAAGTCCTTAAGGTCGTGAAAGATTAAAAAATGTTGTTTTTTAAATCTTTTTATGCCTCGAATGCCGAAATTGTCAGCAAAAAATAGTATCTTTGCACGATAATTATGCGATAAAAGGAAACGGAAACGGCCATGAGCACAGTTAACATCAGTCAAATCAGTACAGCGAAGGAGATGCGGGCATTCGTCCGTTTCAACTACGAGCTGTATAAGGATTGCCCTTATGCTGTGCCCGATTTGCTCGAGGATACGCTCGAAACGCTCGATCCGAAACGCAATCCCGCTTTCCGCTTCTGCCAAGCCGCATTCTTCCTTGCTCGAAAGGAAGGTCGCATAGTTGGCCGAGTGGCAGCCATCATCAATACACGAGCCAACGAGCGATGGGGTAGGAAGGAGGTCCGCTTCGGCTGGATCGACTTCATCGACGAGCCGGAAGTGAGCCAGGCCCTGATCGAAACAGTCGAGAACTGGGGCAAGGAGAGGGGGATGACCAGCATAGTAGGGCCTCTCGGCTTCACCGATCTGGATCCTGAAGGCATGCTCATCGACGGTTTCGACCAGCTCTCCACGCTCAACACCATCTACAACTATCCCTACTATCCGCAGCATCTGGCACGTCTCGGCTTCCAGAAAGAGACAGGCTGGGTGGAGAGGAAAGTCTTCATCCCCAAGGGAGAGCACGAGGCGAACAACGCCAAGTATTTCCGCATAGCACAGGTTGCAGAGGAACGCTACGGTTTCCGTCTGCGCCACTTCCGCAATAAGAACGAGATTCGTAAAGGCGGATATGTGGAGAAGATGCTGGGAGTGATCAACAAAGCCTACGTCAATCTCTACGGATACAGCGAGCTTGACGAACAGCAGATGCAGTGGTACGCAAAACGTTTCCTGCAGATGCTCGACCGCCATTACCTGTCTGTCGTGGAGAATACGCAAGGTGAAATCATCGGTGTAGGCGTCTGTATGCCCAGCCTCAGCAGGGCAGTCCAGAAAGCAAAGGCAAAGCTGTACCCCTTCGGATGGTGGCATATCATTCGCGAACTCTGGTTCAAGAAGGACCACCAGATACTCGACATGCTCCTGATTGGCGTGCTGCCCGAGTATCAGGAAAAGGGAGCAAATGCCCTCTTCTTTGCCGACATGATTCCTTTCGGCATCAGTCACGGCTTCGAGTGGGCAGAGACACATCCTCAGCTCGAGGACAATCTGGCCGGACAAATGCAGTGGAAGAACCTCGACTGCTGCATTCACAAACGTCGGGCCGCATTCTCAAAGGAACTGTAATACTATGATTTCAGCACAATACGACGAAGGTAATATACGACATCTCTCCGATATGGAGCACATCCGAACGCGTCCAGGCATGTATATAGGACGCCTTAGTGATGGTTCGCAAGCAGAAGACGG
>JAGCFN010000200.1 GCA_017650085.1 Bacteroidaceae bacterium
GTTTGACGACCCAATGATGGACAAGTTGCTGCTGAGCCGCAATCTCATCGAACTGCACAACGCCTATTATGCCGAGAAAGACAAGAAAAAACGCAGGCTTGCAAGCCGCATCATTCCCATTCTGGAAAAAGCAGGAATCATTGATTAAGACAAAACACTTTCAACTATGAAATACAAAGTTCTTCTCCTTGCCCTTTCGTTGGGCTGCATCGTCGGAACGGCTGATGCCAAGAAGAAAAAGACAAGCGGAAATCCCATCTTCCAGGGTTGGTATGCCGATCCCGAGGGAGCCGTTCTCAACGGAAAGTACTGGGTCTTCCCCACATTTAGTGCTCCCTACGACGAGCAGTTGCACTTCGACGCTTTCTCGAGCAAAGACCTTGTGAACTGGACGAAGCACGAGAACGTCATCACTAAGGACAATATTCCTTGGTTGAGGAGAGCGCTTTGGGCTCCTGCAATCATCGAAGCGAATGGCAAGTTCTACCTTTTCTTTGGTGGAAACGACGTGCATGAAGGCGAAGTTGGAGGCATCGGAGTGGCCGTAAGCGACAAGCCTGAAGGCCCTTACAAAGACGCTCTCGGCAAACCGCTCATCAATGAAATCGTGAACGGAGCACAGCCTATCGACCAATTCGTCTTTCGTGATGATGACGGACAATACTATATGTTCTACGGAGGTTGGCGTCATTGTAACGTCTGCAAACTGAGTCCAGACCTGCTTTCCATCGTTCCATGGGAAGACGGACAGAAGTTCCACGAGATTACTCCCAGCCGAGAATACGTGGAGGGTCCCTTCATGTTGAAGCGAAATGGCAAGTACTATTTCATGTGGAGCCAAGGTGGTTGGACAGGTCCTGACTATTGCGTGGCTTACGCCATTAGCGACAGTCCCTTCGGACCCTTCACGCTCAAGGGCAAGATTCTGCAGAGAGACGAGAGTATCGCTCGTGGCGCAGGTCATCACAGCGTCATAAAAGTGCCTGGAAAGGACGAGTACTACATCATCTACCACCGTCGTCCACTCGAGGAACGTGATGGAAATCACCGAGTTACCTGCATCGACAAACTCGTCTTCAATGAGGACGGAACCATCCAACCCGTTAAGATGACCTTCGAGGGGGTAAAGAAAAGTAAGATAAGGAAATAGGTCGTCAGAAAACACGGCGTAGTTAAATGCAAAACTTAACGTGTTAAGTTGGCAAAGTTAACGTGTTAAGTTGGGCATTTTAACGTGTTAAGTTGGGCATTTTAACGTGTTAAGTTGGGCAACTTGACTGGGGATGTTTTTTTGAGCAACAAGGAAAGGGATAAAAGATGACGCGGAAACAGCTTTATCGCGAGGTTTCGGCTTACTTCAAAGAGGCTATGCCGAACGCCAAGACGGAGTTGCACTACGACAATCCTTTCCAGTTGCTCGTGGCCGTCATCTTGAGCGCACAATGTACTGACAAACGCATCAATCTGGTCACACCCCGTCTCTTCGAGGACTATCCCAATGCCGAAGCGATGGCTTTGGCGACTCCAGAAGTCATCTACGACTATATTCGGACCGTCTCCTACCCTAACAACAAGGCCAAACATCTGGTCGAAATGGCACGAATGCTTTGGGAAAAGTATGGAGGAGAAGTGCCTCAAGACCTGAAGCAACTGACTGAACTTCCAGGTGTTGGACGCAAAACTGCGAATGTTGTACTGAGTGTCGTTTGGGGCGAGGCAAGGATGGCAGTCGACACCCACGTTTTTCGCGTCAGTCACAGACTTGGGCTCGTGCCCGATTCCTGCAAGACTCCGCTCTCAGTAGAACAGATGCTCGTCCGTCATTTCACAGAGGAAGAGATTCCAGACGCCCATCATTGGCTCATCCTTCATGGCCGATACACTTGCACAGCCCTTCGTCCGAAATGCGACAAATGCGGTCTTGCTCACCTCTGCAAAACTTATCGGAAGAAGATTCGCAGTTAAAACTTGCACGTTTCGCAGAAATGTCGTACCTTTGCAGAGCAATTTCAACCAACAACATAACACATTAATATTATGACTATTTCTGATTACAACTTTGCCGGTAAAAAGGCAATTGTGCGCGTTGACTTCAATGTGCCCTTGAACGAAAATGGTGAGATTACCGACGACACCCGCATTCGTGGCGCCCTCCCCACTTTGAAGAAGATTATCGCAGACGGTGGCGCAGCCATCATTATGAGCCATATGGGCAAGCCCAAAGGCAAGGTGAACCCAAAGTTGTCACTCGGTCAGATTCGTGCTGCCGTGGAGAAGGCTCTCGGTTGCCCCGTTGCATTTGCTCCCGATTGCGCTAAAGCTCAGGACGCAGCCAAGGTTCTGAAGATGGGCGAAGCACTCATGCTCGAGAACCTTCGCTACTATCCCGAAGAGGAAGGCAAGCCCGTGGGTATCGACAAGGAAGATCCCGCTTACGAGGAAGCAAAGAAGGCAATGAAGGCAAGCCAGAAGGAATTTGCCAAGACACTTGCCAGCTATGCCGACTGCTACGTAATGGATGCCTTCGGAACGGCTCACAGAAAGCACGCTTCGACTGCCGTCATCGCCGATTATTTCGACGCAGACAACAAGATGCTCGGCTTCCTGATGGAGAAAGAGGTTAAGGCTGTCGACAATGTTCTCTCGAACATCAAACGCCCCTTCGTAGCCATTATGGGTGGTTCGAAAGTAAGCACCAAAATTGGCATCATCGAGAACCTGCTCGGCAAGGTGGACAAGCTGATTCTTTGCGGCGGTATGACCTACACTTTCATGAAGGCTCATGGCGGCGAAATCGGCAACTCTATCGTTGAACTCGACAAGCTCGACGTTGCACTCGGCGTAGAGGAAATGGCCAAGAAGAACGGCGTGGAACTCGTTCTGGCAGAGGATAGCGTTTGCTGCACAGGTTATGACTTCGGCACTTTCAGCGTGAAGCCAGGTGCTCAGGTTAAGACTTTCCCCAGCAATGCCATTGAAGATGGTTGGGACGGACTTGATGTAGGTCCCAAGAGCCAAGCCAAATTCGCAAAGGCTATCGAGGGTGCAAAGACGATTCTTTGGAATGGTCCTGCAGGTTGCTTTGAGTGTGATGACTTCTGTGCCGGTTCTCGTGCAGTGGGCGAAGCCGTAGCTAAGGCAACTGCCGAAGGTGCATTCTCCCTGATTGGCGGTGGTGACTCAGTTGCTTGCGTCCACAAGTTCGGTCTCGAAGACAAGGTCAGCTACATCTCAACCGGTGGTGGCGCCCTTCTGGAGGCCATCGAAGGCAAGGTTCTTCCTGGCGTAGCTGCCATCAAAGGTTAAGATTTGAAACAAACATTACTGGCAATCATAGCCACAATCATGCTGGCCTCCTGCTCTCAGCGACAGGAGGCCACGCAATTTGATGCGGACAGTACTGGTATCGACACCACTGTCTTGCGTGTTGCCGTCATGCCTGCAATCAACTGCCTGCCTGTCTTTTATGCCGAACGGACTGGTCTTGCCGACAGTCTTGGCTTGGAGATGGAACTGCTTCGCTATCAGGCACAAATGGACATCGACACGGCCATTGCCTTCGGACACGCAGACATCGCCTACACAGACCTTATCCGCATCGCCAAACTTAACAAGGCAAAAGTCACGCTTTCGGCCTTTGCTTCTTGCGACGAACCGATTTCCCTCATCTCGCTCAAGACGAAACGTGTGAAACAAGTCAACCAGATGAAGGAACAGATGATTGCCGTCAGCCGGCTTTCTGCAACGGACTACTGGTGCGACAAGCTGCTCGACAGCACTCGAACAAGCTACGACGACATCTATCGTCCGCAAGTAAATGATGTCAGGCTTCGTGCCGAAATGCTTCGGCAAGGACTCATCGACGCCGCCATGATGGGGGAACCCTATGCAACCTGGATGACGATGCTTGGGCACAAACGACTCTTCCTGTCGAAGGGTAAACAGCCACAACTTTATGCTTGGGCAAACATTTCTGCCACAAAAAAGCAACAAAAGGTCTTCCTCGACATATTGAAAGAGGCGACGGAACAACTGAGCAAACCGAGCGAGGCAGCCCTCCTGCGCGACATTCTGAAGTTGGAATACCAATTGCCGCCTACCTTGGTCGATTCCATCGAACTACAACCCGTCAGACAAGTCTCGGCTGTTCGACCGACAGATACAGAAGAAGCCGAAAAATGGCTTAGCAAAAGGACAAGAAAGAAGCCATGATAGACGCCAAGACACTTCGCCTCATCACTCAGAACGGCCTGCAGAACTTTGCTGCGGGGCGCATTCTGGATGGCATCGCAGCACTCCGAACCCTCCTTCCGCATTGTGCTGCAGAGACCATCTTATGTTCCGAAGCGGAGAGTCTGGAAGAGAATTACCATCACATGCTCTCGTTCCTTCGGGGTGGTGGGAACGATGAGAAGCGAAGCGAGGTTCAGGGAAAGATTCAGCGTCGAGGCGTTGCGCTCCTGGAACAGGCAAACAGAGCCATTCGCATCGCATTGGACAGCGACCTCTATTGCAACGCGCGGAAGACGGTTTCCCTGGAGACGGACATTCTCGAGACCGACGAGAGGCAGGATGACATCTTCGACATGTTGTGGACATCGCCCATCTGGACCTCTCAGGACACTGCCCTCTGGTACGATTTCATCCTTCGTCAAAGGGATATCGTGCAGCAGAATCTGACCGGAGCCCTATTCCTTTCCCTATGGGAACACTACGATGCCGAGAAGATGCAACTGCTTAACATTCTTGCCGATAGCGAGTGTCATCGCACTCATATCGCAGCTGTCACCTATTTGTTGCTGCTCAGGCTTCGTCACAAAGAATTGGTTTCGTTGATGCCTCCCTTGCCAGACAAGCTTCTTTCCCGCAAAGGGCGACAACTCGTAGCTCAAGTCGAATACGAATACCTGCTGATGCTTGTCTCCGAAAAGAATATGGAGATGGAGCTGAAGGAAGCGGAAAGCCTGACGAACGAGCTGCTTTCCGGCAAACAATCAATGACCATCAGCAACCTCAAGGGCATTGTCGAGCTGAAAGGACGCTACCTGAGGAACCGCCTCAAACGGGGACTCGACATCAACCTCTCCAAACTGTCTCTGCTGCACAACTGCGAATACATGCGACGGGTAGCACATTGGTTCCAGCCCTTCGACAAGACACATCCCCTATTCCAATCGGTCATGATTGATGAGAAGGGCAACGAGAAGCGCAACCTCTCCACCCTGGTCGACCTCATAATGGATTGCGACGTCGACAAGTTGGCCACCCTCTACCTTGCCGCCAACGACAAGGACTTCTCCAAGGCATTGCAACAACTGGAAGACCAGGAACTGCCGGATGTCGAAAATGCCGTCATTCCGGAGTATTCCTTCCGCTTCATCATGCAGGACCTCTACCGCTTCTTCTTGCATTCCCCCTTACATTCCCAACTCATAAAACCCTTCAGGGGAGAAGAGACGTTGCTCGATTTCCCGGAACTTGCCGCCCTGTTCTCGGCCGAAGACAGCATCAGCTGTTGCAAATTGCTGTTCGAACTTGGTCGCGACAAGCAAGTCCTGGCGATTCTTGACAATGTCATAAGTCGCGACGGAGCCAGCGTATCGGCTTTGTTGCTCAAAGCAAAAGTGCTGAGAAGGAAGAACCGAGCCACCGAAGCCATCAGTTGCCTGAGAAGTGCCGAAATATTGGAGCCCGAGAACACAGACATCCTTCGCCTTCTGACAGAGTGCTATGCCTGGCAAAGCCGCTACGAAGAACAGTTGGAATACTTGCAGAAACTGGCAGAATTGCTTCCCGAAGACAGGGAAATCCGACTCCTGATTCCCATCACACTCGAGAAACTGAGAAGGGAAGAGGAAGCCCTGCAGCTCTACTTCAAGCTGGATTACGAATCGACGGAGGACGACAAAGACTACAAAACCATCCTCTCCTGCATCGCCGACACCTCGCTTTCCCTCGGAAAACTCGACATCTCAAAGCGCTACACAGAGAAGGAACTGGAACTCCTCGACGGCAAGGAGCTAAGCGCATTGATCAGGATGGGACACATCAGACTGCTGGAAGACAACTGGAAGGGCAGCATCGACAACTACATCCAGGCAATCAACCTCTCGCTCGAGACCTCGGATCAGGAGCCGGAAATCACGATAGAGCGCATCAAAGCCGATGGAAAGGCACTCGTCTCGAAAGGCATCAAGAAGGAGGACCTGCTGCTCATACACGACATCCTACAAGCCGCTACAGACAACACTTCGAAGCCCGATTCCACGCAGCCCAAGCAACAATAAGCCGCCCTAAAGTCCCAGAGCGGGGAACCCAATTAACAGGGGAATCGTCGGAGGGAAAAACAAAGAAAGCCCCGAGTTGGGGCTTTTCTTGTGCAATTTTTGAGAAGATTTATTCTGCTCCGCCGCCAAGTGCCTGATAGAGGTCGATGGTGGCGGTAATGGCGTCCATGCGGTTGCTGATCTGGTTCATCTGAGCAGAGAGCAGGGAGTTCTGTGCAGTGATGACATTCAAGTAGTTCGTACCAGTATTCTGATAGAGTTTCTGTGTGGCATCGAGTGCCTTAGAAAGAGATTCCACTTGCTTGTCTATGAGTCCTTGCATTTCGCGCGCCACATAGATGTCGTCCATTGCCAGATTCACCTCGTTGCCAGCCTTGATGACTGCCTGCTTGAAGTCGTTTGTGGCTATTTCCATCTCAGCCTTCGAAATCTTGTATCCGGCACGGATTCGGCCGTTGTTGAAGAGCGGTTGGGCAAGGCTTGCAACGGCAGCTCCGATGAACACGCCTGGATTGACGACGGCACCAAGGCTGTTTGTGAACTGACCGCTGGAAGAGATGGTGAGCTGTGGGAAGAAATTGCTATAGGCAATGTTCTTGTCGTAGAAAGCGGCTGCGAGTTTGTACTCGGCATCACGAACATCAGGACGACGGTCGAGAATCGTGATGGGCAAGCCTGTTGAGCAAACGGCAGGGGTCTGGAAGGAGGCCAGATCGTTCCTGTCGATGTGGAATTGCGTTTCTCCAAGGAGTGTCGATAGGGCGCTCTCGATGGCGTGAATGCTGTTATCGATGGAAACGACAGATGTTTGGATACTGTAATAAGTGGCTTCGATGCTTGCCACGGCTGCCAGGTTGCTCTGACCTGCGTCCATCAATTGCTTTTGCATCTGCAGGTATTTGCTCCAGTTCTCTTCCGTCTGCTTTGTCAAGAGCCTTTGTTCGTCGAGCATGGAGAGGTTGTAGTACATCGAGGCGATACTTGCTACAAGTTGTGCCTGAATGGCTTGCTTGGCGTTGCGAAGCTGGTCGCGAGTCACTTCGGCCTTCTTCTTGTTGTTGCGAAGCGAACCGATACTTCCCACTTGCCAACTCATCTGGACCGGCAAGGAGTATGTCTTGCTGGCTGAATAGTCGTTGCGGCCGTATGGGTCCCATGCTTTGCTGACAGTTCCGCTTGGATTGAAGTAAAGGCTTGGGATGTAGGCCAGTTTGGCACATTGCAGAGCATAGTCGGCTTCGCTGATGCGCAACTCGGCATTCTTCATGTCGGTATTCTGCTGCAGTCCACGCTCGATGAGTGCCTGAAGTTTCGGGTCCGTGAAAATGTCTCTCCACTTCAAGTCGCCCAGACTGTTGTCGCCAGCGGTCTGCATGTCGCCGTAGATGCCGTCGGTAATGATGTCGGCCGGACGCTCGTAGTTCTTGTAGAGTGAGCAGGAACCGAGGAGCATTCCTGCAAGTACGATGGAAAATATCTTTTTCATAACTTTATCTCAAATCTAATCCCTAATCACTAATCTTTTTCTGCTTCTTTTTTCTCTCTTTGCGAACGCTCTCTTTCCTTGAGGAACTGCTGGTCGGCATCTTCATGCATAACGGGACGAATCTTCTCTTGCAGGAACTCGAAGATGATGAAGAAGAGAGGTACTGTGAAGAGGATGGCCAGTGTACCGACTGTCATACCACCTATCACGCCAATGCCAATGGTACGGTTGCCATTTGCTCCGGCTCCGGTTGCAAAGACGAGAGGTATCATGCCGAATATCATGGTCAGTACGGTCATCAGGATAGGACGCAAACGTGCCTCGGCAGCAGCAAATGCGGCTTCCACGATGCCCATTCCCTTACGACGACGTTCCAGAGCGAACTCTGTAATAAGGATGGCCGTTTTTGCAAGCAAGCCAATCAACATGATGACGCCCGTCTGCAGATAAATATTGTTCTCGATCTGTCCCATGAACAGCATGCGACCTATCGGGGCTGCCTGCCCGTTCATGGTTATCGTCCAATTGAAGCCCGCGTTCCACAGCCATGCAAAACCATAGGTACCCATCAGACCTGCAGGAACCGAGAAGATGACGGCGAAGGGAATGAGGAAGCTTTCGTACAAGCAACTCAAAATGAGGAAGATAAGTATCACGCAAATGGCATAAGTGAGGTAGGTGTCGTAGCTGTCGAGGGTCTCTGCCTCCTCGCGAGCCATGCCGCCATACTCGTAGCTGTAGCCTTCGGGGAACACTTCCTTGTGCACATCCTTGATGACCTTCATGACTTCCGTGTTGCTGACACCCGTGTTGGCTGTCACGTTGACGGAAATAGAGCTGAACAGATTAAAGCGGTTGTCAATCTCAGGACCGAGGATGGGCGTCAGTTTCACGAATTGGCTCAAGGGAGCCATCTGTCCGTTGTTGCGGATGAACATATTGCTGAGATCGCTCTCCGTTGTTCTGCTTTGCGGATTGCTCTGCAGCATGACACGATAGACCTTCGAGAACTGGTTCATGTTGCTGACGTACGAACCGCCGCAATAACTTGCCAAAGCACTCAATACGGTTGCCGGCGAGATGCCTGCACGCTTACATTGGGCGGCATCGACCTCCACCTGGAACTGCGGGAAATTGCGTTCATAAGTCGTGATGCAACGGCCAACTTCAGGATGCTCGCTAAGCTCTGCAATAAACTTCTGGGTGTAATCGTAAAAGAGCGCCTTGTCGGCAATACCTGTCTTGTCTTGCAACTGAAGCTCGATGGAACCCATGCCGTAGCCGGGAATCATGCCAGGCTCGAAGACGAAGCACTGTGCCTCGGGTATTTCTTTCAACAGACGGGCATTCAGTTTTGCGTTTGCCACCATCGTGCTCGAACTCATCATGTTGTCGAGTGGATGGTAGTTCAGGAAAGCAAAGGCAGCCAAGACTGTAATGACGGCAAATGCCAAAGCCTTCTTGCCGATGTTCTTCCGCTTGATGAGGCCTCTGATAAAGACTATCAAGGCTATGATAAATGCCAGAAGAGCCAGTGTAGCAATACCGAAACCTATGCCATATTGACGTTCGCTCCAAGGTTTCATTCGGATGACGGACATGCCGTAGCTGGTGCCTTGACCAGACATGAAGCCATAACCGGCCACCTTCGTGTAGTCCTTTACCTCGGGAACTTCCTCGATAATCTTCTGTGCCTTGTTCATGACATCGTAGGTCGAAGCCACATTACTGCCAGGAACTGCGCTCACATTCATCATGCAGACGCCTTGGTCTTCGCTTGGAACAAGGCCGCCAGGCAGATGACTTGCAAAGAACAGCACGCCGACAATGGCAATGGCCAAGGCTCCGAAGCAAACATAGAACCTGACCTTGCGCGAAACCATGCGTCGCAAGACGTTCGCGTACTTTTCCATCATGGCCGTATAGGTCGCCTCATAAGCGAGGCGGGTACGGTAGTTGATGGCTCCGAAGAAACCTTTGCGACGTTCCTCACTTGCCGGGCGCATCATCATGGCACAAAGCGCAGGGCAGAGCACAAGGGCACTGACGCAAGACAGACCCACGGCCGTTGCCAGCGTCAAGCCGAATTGCGTGTAGAAGATACCGGCTGTTCCGCCTGTAAAGCTGACAGGAATGAACACAGCCATGAAGACGAACGTACACGAAATGACGGCCATCGTCACGTCGCTCATTGCGTCCTTGGTCGCTTCGTAAGAACTTGTGTAGCCGGCATCAAATTTCGCTTGCACAGCTTCCACAACCACGATGGCGTCATCCACCACCGTACCGATGGCAAGCACCAAGGCAAAGAGTGTCAGCAGGTTGAGCGTGAAGCCGGCCAAGGAAAGACAGGCGAATGTTCCCACCAAAGATACTATAATGGATATGGAGGGGATGAGGGTCGCCTTGAAGTCCTGCAGGAAGAAGTAAACCACGAGTACCACCAGAAGGATGGCAACGAGCAAGGTCTCTTCGACATTCGAGATAGATGCCAGCAGGAAGTCGTTGCTCGACATCATCTTGACGAACTTCATGCCTTTTGGCAGGTCTTTGCTCAGTTCTTCCAGCTTGGCGCTTACACGGTCGTTCGTCTCTTTTGCGTTGGCACCAGCCAGCTGGAAGCAAAGGAAAGTGACGCCCGGATGACCATTCGCTTCACCATGGAAAGCGTAGCTGACAGCACCGAGTTCCACATCCGCGATGTCCTTGAGTCGAAGCAGCGTGCCGTCCTCATTGGCACGAATCACGATGTTTTCGAACTCGGAGATTTCTTTCAGACGTCCCTTGTACTTCAGGGTATATTGGTAATAGTTTCCGATGCCGTCGCCATGAGTTCCGTTCACGGGTTTCTCGCCAAGTTGTCCGGCGGGCGACTCCAGGTTCTGCTCTGCCAAGGCGTTCGAGATGTCGGTTGGAATGACGTCGTATTGTGCCATCAGTTCGGGCTTCATCCAGATGCGCAGCGAGTATGTGCCGCCCAGCAGCATGACGTCGCCCACGCCCTCAACGCGCTTGATCTGCGGAATGACGTTGATATCCAGATAGTTCGAGATGAAGTCCTCGTCGTACTTGCCGTCCTCGCTGCAAAGCGCGTCGATCTGCAGGAAAGACGTCTGGCGCTTCATGGTCTGCACGCCAACCCTCGTTACGTCGGAAGGCAGCAAACCTTGCGCCCTCGAGACACGGTTCTGCACATTGACGGCAGCCATGTCCGGATCTGTGCCTTGCTTGAAGATGACATTGATGGTTGCAGAACCCGCATTGGTGGCGGTACTGCTCATGTACAACATGTTCTCCACGCCGTTGATGGCCTCTTCGAGGGGCTGAATGACGGCGTTCATCACGGCATCCGCACTTGCACCCGTGTAGGTGGTATAGACGCTGACAGTTGGCGGAGCGATGTCCGGATACTGTTCCAAAGGCAGGGAACTGAACGATATGGCGCCGACCAGAAGTATCATAATGGCTATCGAAATGGCCATTACGGGTCGTTTGATAAAGATGTTACCTTTCATTGCTTTGTCTTAATTAAGAGATAAGAATTAAGAGTTAAGAGTTTGTCTTTCGTTTCCTTTCCAATTCTTAATTCTTCTTTTTTAATTCTTAATTTTCCTTATTGGGCTTTATGTCCTGTCCGTCTCTCAGCATGCCGGCGCCTTCTGCCACGATGACGTCGCCCACCTTCAAACCGGCCTTAATCACATACTCCTTGCCGTTGGAAAGGGGTTCCGTTGTGACGAGCTGTTCGTGGGCAATGTTGTCCTTGTCCACGAGGTAGACCTTGAACTTGTCCTGCATCTGCACTGTGGCAGTCACGGGAATGACGATCTGGTCCTTATAGGTGGTGGGGATGACGACAGAGCCGGTGCTTCCGCTATGCAGGAGTTTCTCGGGATTGTCGAAGACGGCACGAACCTGGACGGTTCCCGTGCTGCGGTCAACAACGCCGCTCACGCTCTCCACCTTTCCCTTGTAGGGGTATTCGCTTCCATCCACGAGCAGGAGCTTCACGTCGGGCATTGCTCCGATGGCCGCTTCTGCGCTTCCGCTCTCACGCGTCATGTTGAGCAGCTGACCTTCTGCAATCGCGAAGTAGACGTACATCTGGTTGTTGTCGCTGACGGTAGTGAGGGGTTGGGGCATGTTGCTGCTCACCAAGGCGCCCTGACGATAAGGGAGTGTGCCTACAACGCCATTTGCGGGACTTTTCACGACCGTATAGCTGAGGCTGTTGCGAGCGTTGACGACTTGGGCATTCGCTTGAGCAACCTGTGCTTTGGCGCTGAGAAGCGTGTTCTGAGCCGTTTGGAGTTCGACGTCGCTGATAATGCCATCGTCGAAGAGCTTCTTCTTGCTGTCGTAAGTCAGTTGTGCAGTTGCCAGGCTGGCATTGGCAGCCTGCTGCGAAGCCAAAGCCGTGTTCAGGGAAGCCTGGTATGGGACTTGGTCGATGATGAAGAGTGTCTGGCCCTTTACGACCTTCTGTCCTTCTGTGACGCAAAGCTTTTGCAGCGTGCCGCCCACTTGCGGATAAACCTCGATATCCTGTCGGCCGCGAATGGTCGCGCTGTAGTTTGTGGTCATCGTCACGTCTTTGGTCTGTACTGTCATTGTCTCGAAGTTGGCACTCGGCATTTGTTGTTGTGTCTTGTTGCCGCTGCATGAACACAGAACAGCCATAGTTATCAATGACAGAGTCATGATAAGAGTTGATGTCTTTCTCATAGAATATGTAATCTTGATTATTATTGCCTTATAATTTGCGGGTGCAAATTTACGAAATAAATATGAAATAGAGGGCAATGGGGTAACCCAAATGGCACACAGAATTGTTCAATATCTCCGATTTGTGTGCAATATTTAAGATATTTTAAGAAAAGTAGAGGGGCTCCCACCGAAAAGAGAGCCTCTCAAAATGTTTGTTGACTTCGTCTTCAAGCCTGGCGCTCGGAAAAGCTTA
>JAGCFN010000022.1 GCA_017650085.1 Bacteroidaceae bacterium
GAACTACCTACACCTTTTTTATGTGCCATTTTGTTTAGTCTTTAGCGTTAAACATTAAGCGTTGATACCCTTGATGGTCAGTTCTGTGAACTGCTGGCGATGGCCGTTGAGCTTGCGATAGCCCTTGCGACGCTTCTTGTGGAAGACGAGCACCTTATCGCCCTTTACCAGGGGTGAAACGACTTCGGCCGTTACCTTTGCGCCTTCAACGGTGGGAGCTCCCACTGTGATGGTGCCGTTGTCGACCAATAACACATTCTCAAATTCAACAGTCTTGCCTGCTTCTGCATCGTGCATGTGATGAACGAAGAGCTTCTGACCCTCCTCAACACGGAACTGCTGACCGTTAATCTCTACGATTGCGTACATTTTTATTTAATTATTATAACGGGTTTGACCGCGGGGCGGAGCCATCTCGTGACCCTCTTTTTCTGGCCTCTACGGCATAAATCGGCTGCAAAGGTACACTTTTTCTTCCGTTCTGCCAAATTTTTCGGCAAGAAATTGTGTTTATTTTGATACTTTATTCAACATAGCTTTCCAACAGCTTGGCGTTTTCGTCAGGAAGGATGCTGACTTCCTTGATGGAAGCAGGTACGACGAGGGATTCGCCTTGATGCAGGAAGATGCCTTGTCCGGCAGGGCTGAGGAAGCAACATTGGCCGTCGAGACACATATAAACCCTGAAGCTGTCGATGCCTGAATAGTCACGACGGAAGGGCTTGGTGAGTTTCAACTCGTTGGTCGTGAAGAAGGGACATTCCACCAGACTCACTACTGCATCACGACTTTCGGTATAGACGACTTTAGGATCGGTTGTGATATCCTGGAAATTGATTGCTTCGAGTGCGAGCTCAGTATGCAGTTCGCGGAGGTTTCCATCACGATCCCTGCGCAGATAATCATAAATGCGATAGGTGACATCGCTGGTCTGCTGAATCTCTGCGATGACCATTCCCGCTCCGATTCCATGGACACGTCCTGCAGGAATATAGAAGCAATCGCCTTCGCCAACGTTGACCTTGTTGAGGTCATCTTCGATGCTTCCGTCTGCAACCTTTTGTGCGTAATCGCTCACCTCGATTTTCTGGCGGAAACCTGCAATGAGTTGACTGCCGCGGTCTGCATCAACAACGTACCACATTTCGTTCTTGCCCATCTTGCCATGCCTTTTTGCGCTGAGTGCGTCATCAGGATGAACCTGAATGGAGAGGTCCTGACGGGCATCGATGAACTTGATGAGGAGGGGGAAGTCGTTGCCGAACTTATCGAAGTTCTTCTTGCCAAGGAAGTCAGCACCATAGCGAGAGACGATTTCAGGAAGTGTCAGACCTTTGTCTATGCCGTTTGTGGCAATCGATTCAGAACCTTTAACTGCAGAGACGACCCACGTCTCAGAACCCCAAAGAGTGGGCTTGAAGATAGGACTAAACTTGAGTATATCCATAATATATTAACTGATTTTGTTCATTCTAAACACGATTCTGGCCAGACGCAACTCTTCTTCTTTGTAGATGTCGCCGTATTCCTTCATGGCTTTATCCATATCGTCGGACTTCGCATTCTCGAAGTAGTCGAGCAGTTCGGTCATGCATTCGTCGCCCAGTACTTCGTCCGTGAAGTAGGTTATGTCTAGGTGGCGCTTCTGTTCGGCAAGCAACTCCAGTTCGTCCAGCACTTCATCGAGGCCCAGACCTTCGGTTTCGGCATAGGAGTCGAGTGCAAGGTGGCGGTCGATTGCCGTGATGAGCTTGATTTGCTGCTTGGCAAGAGGAGAGACGGTATGGCCTGCCATTTGACGGTCCTTCTGTGCCTGTTCCAGGATTGAATCTATTTCCGGCACATCAGTCTCAGTCTCCGTGATGGCTTCATCGTCTGGAATCGTGAACGATTTCGGCCTCTTGGCGAACTTTTTGCCTGCTGCAGTAGGTACCAGAGCGTTCTTCTTCGTGACCATTTGCTTGAGCAGACCGTTCTCGTAGGCAATGTCGATGATAGTTGCCCAAAAGTCTTCGTCGTTGGTTTCGCCTACGCCAAAGTATTCTTTATCAAAGAGTTCGTATTCTTCTATTAGGCGGCTCCTTCTGCCCATCATGAAGTCGATGAGCAGTTGGCGCTGAGCAGGCATATTGATTTCCAGCAGCGCCTTGATGAGCTTCACTATTGGTTCTTTTGCTTCCATCAGTCAGATGTTGTTTGTCATTTGCGCTGCAAATATAGAACATTTATCTAATGCTGCAAAGGAAAATCAGTTTTTTTTCAAAATTAACTGAAAAACTCTTCAGAGCGGAAGTTTATACAGACCTGCAAAAATCTTTACAAAAGCACATTCGACAGGTTGAGCAAAATCTTGTAAAGATTTTTCCTGAACAAGGAAAAAAGCCGAAATCACGGCCTCGAAACTTGAACTTTTCGAACATCACAGGTGAAGATTGCAAACGTCAAACGTGAAGTTTGCCAACTTAACACTATACGATTGCCATTTTCGCAGCATAAATTCCCCCTCGAAACAAGCTTTTTCGGCCATTTTCGCAGCAAATATTACACGTTTTTTCAAGTTAACTCGTTGAATAATACTAACATAGCAATATCGCAAAGAATCGATTCTTTTCAGCCTCGGCTCTGTTTGGCCTCAAACATCGCAAGGGAAATGGGGTAGAACAGCGAATTTTCTTGACATTTCCCACTTTTCTAACAAGAATGTACAATGAAATCTTCTTTATGGGTTAAAATAGTCCAACAATTCAAGGCGTATATGTATTTCTTGTGCGTAAAATATTAGATAATGTATCATTTCTGCAGAAATTAACAAACATTAACAAGGATAATGTGGCTTTTAACCATAAATATGTATAAATTTGCGTGCGAATTTGAAAAGATTATACTCTTTTGACCAAAAAGCAAAACCTTATATATTTACTAACTTTTAATTTTTAAACATGAGAAAAACAAAACTCTTCAGCGTAGCCATGCTTGTTGCGTGGTTCGTAGGCGGCTCAGCTCAGGCTTGGGACGAGCCATCACAAGTGGACGGTGTCTATCAGATCGGCACTGCTTCCGAACTGGAATGGTATGCAGAGTACATCAATTCTGCAAATGCAGACGACGCTACAATGCTCAACTCGAAAGCTGTCCTGACAGCCGACATCGACCTGACAGGCATCACACACAAGCCTATCGGCGCAAGCACAGCCTACAAGTTCGACGGAGAATTCGACGGACAATTCCATCGCATCAAGAACATGATCATCAACAACACTGAGGAGAATCAGGGTTTCTTCGGTTGTGTTCGTGGTAATGCAATCATCAAGAACATCATTATCGACAAGAGTTGCTCCATTACTGGCGGCAATCGTGCTGCAGGTCTCATCGGAACATTGCAGACCGCTGCTGATGGCAATTGCAGAATTCTAAACTGTGTGAACGAAGCAAACGTAACCAGCGTTTCAGGTGTGGCATCCGGCATTATCGGTGCTGGCCAGTCAGGTTATGCTTTCTTCAAGATGCACAACTGCGTCAACACAGGTAAGATTCAAGGTGCAAGCAACAATAAGGCTGCCGCATTCAACGGATGGGGAGCAGACAGCGGCAAGGGAAACAGCCAGGTTTGGAACTGCTTCAACATGGGCGAGCTCGATCCTATCGACGGCACCAACAGCTTCTTCCGCGGTTCTTTCCGTAGTGTTCAGAACAGCTATGATGCCGTCTACGAAGGCAAGCAAGGCATCTTCGTTTCTGCTGAAGATGTTGCAAATGGTAAACTCTGCTTCATGTTGAACCAAGGCGAGACTGAAGGTGTCAGCTTCAAGCAGACAATTGGCGTAGATCCTTATCCCATGCCAGTTGAGGAAGGCGATGTTGTTTACGAAGTAGCCGACTACTATTGCGATGGCACACCTAAGGGAAGTGTCACTTACAGCAATACCGATGGTGGCAGCAAAGACGACCATGTCATGGGCGACAACTATATCTGTGTGAACTGCCACAACTATGCATTTGATGGCATCGAGGGTTATAAGACTCCAGAAGAAGACGGCTTCTATCATTTGAAGACTGTCGACGACGTAGAATGGTTCGCAGCTATGGTCAACAAGAAGTTCCATGGTGCCATGAAGGTTAAGCTCGACAACGACATCGATTTTGGAGGTGTGGCTAATGCTCACATGCCTATCGGTACGAGCGCTCACAAGTTCTTCGGTCATTTCGACGGTCAGGGTTATCGCATCAAGGGAATGGTTCTGAACACAGAAAGCCGACTGGAGAATCGTGGCTATGACGGTAACGGTTTCTTCGGTTCTCTTCGTGGTGGTGGCACTGATGCTGACGGCACAGTCACAAACGAAGTCATCGTTGAGAACCTCATCATCGACGCTTCTTGCTCTGTTCAACACGACAACAACTTCGCAGCAGGCGTGGTGGCTCATATCAACAGCCGCAACGACGAAGCCAGCAACATCATCATTCGCAACTGCGGCAATGAAGCTAATGTAACAACTACAGGCAAGAACGCAGCTGGCATTCTCGGTTGTGTGGAAGCAACAAATGTGGGTTTAAAGCTCTACAACCTCTGGAACAAGGGCAACATCAAAGGCAACGGCGGCGAGAGTGCAGCCATCTGTGCTTGGACAGGTCAGCGCAATGTGGATGGCGAAGTTGACGTAGAAGGCTGCTGGAACATTGGCGAAGTAACTGGAGTTGACGGCAACGGCTACAACCTTATCCGTCGCAACTCGAACATCGTTCCTCGCAACATCGTTGACCTCTGCCTCACCAATGCAGGCAATCAAGGTAAGGTTTCTGTCCTCAACACAGAGAATCCCATTGAAAGTGGTGAGCTTTGCTACCTCTTGAATGGTGATCAGACTACCATCGTCTACACTCAGACGCTTGGTACAGACGAGATGCCCGTATACGGCACAACATCTCTTCAGGTTTATCAGGCCGGCACAAAGGATTGTGCAGGTGCAGCCGTAGGCGGTATTAATTATAATAATGTAAGCGGAGAAACCGTTGTACTCGACCACAACATCAACAGCGAGATTGGTATGTGCGATGTTTGTCACACCCAGTTCCAAGAGCCTGCACTCGTTGACGGCTACTATCAGATCAAGAATGCAGGTAACCTGGAATGGTTCAGCAACAAGGTTGACGAGGGTGGCGACGCTAACCTCCAGATCAATGGCAAGCTGATGAACGATATCGATATGCTTGGCATCGAGAACCTCCACAAGCCAATTGGCGTGAATACTGCCAAGAAGTACAACGGCACATTCGACGGTCAGGGCTTCCGCATCAAGAACATGATTATCGAGCGTCCTTCCGACAGCAACATCGGTTTCTTCGGTTTCCTTCGTGGCAATGCAGCCAACACGACTGTCAAGAACCTCATCATGGACAAGAGCTGTACCATTCACGGATACAACCGCGTAGGCGGCATCACAGGTAGCTGCCAGAACAATGGCGCTCTCATCACTCTGGAGAACATCATCAACGAAGCAACAGTCATTGCTGAGCATCAGGATGCAGCAGGCATCATTGGCGGTCAGGAAGGCAACGGTCCCAAGTGGCTCATCAAGAATGTGCTGAACACTGGTACCATCACAGCTAAGAACGAGGCTCCCTATGCTGGTGCTCTCTGCTGCTATCTTGGCGGCAATGGCGAGAGCGTCATCGAGAACTTCGTGAACCTTGGCACCATCAATGGTCACAGAGGTGGTAACATCGGCCGTATCGCAGGTACGCACACCAACATCATCGACCTTTCCGACACAGACTTCGAAAGCAGTCTCGAAACGAACTACGGCCTCGAAACTGGTCTGACGAAGGAAGATATCGCAAACGGCAAGCTCGCTTACACCGTTGCTTGGGGTCAGCTTCTCGGCACAGACGCTTATCCCACACCTCTCAACGAAACAAAGGTTAACTATGTAGGTGATGCTGGTTATGCAACTCTTTACGACGCGACTACAGGTTACGAGCTGAATGGTGACGCGAAGGCTTATGTGGCTGTTCAGCAGAGCACTTGGCTCAACCTTACAGAGATTGAGAATGTTCCTGCAGAGACTCCTGTTGTCCTGAAGGGCACCTACTACAACAAGCTGGCTCAGGACCTTCCCGCCATCAATGTCGCAAACGACCTGAAGGGTACAGATGCTGAGTTGGAGGCTGACGGAACAATATATGTGCTTGCTGTGAAGAACGAGCAAATCGGCTTCTACAAAGCTACGGGCACCATTCCTGCTGGCAAGGCTTACTTCCAGAGCGCAAGTGGTGTGAAGGCATTCTTCTTCGCTGACGACGACGCAACAGGTATTCAGACAATAGACAACGGACAACTGACAACAGACGGTCCTGTCTTCAACCTTGCTGGCCAGCGTGTAAGCAAGATGCAGAAGGGCATCAACATTATTAACGGTAAAAAAGTTCTGTTCTAATGAAGAAAAAATATTTAATCCCCGCTATGCAGGTGGAAGAGGCTCAAGCATCTCAGATGCTGGCAGAGAGTCTGATCATCAGCGACGATACTGTTGATGGCGCAGGCGCGCTCACAAAGGAAGACGAGACTTGGGATATTTGGAACGAGGAATAAGCTCGAGGCCGTTTCCAAGAACTGAATGGAGTAGGGGGCAGACCACAACGGTTTGCCCCCTATTTTTTATCTGTTCTTCGTTATTTGATGAGTGTAAAAGAAAAGCCCCCACAATGGTGTGGAAGCTTTTCGTTTCTATACGATTCTGAACGTGATTGGAAGCTGGAACCTGCATCGCACGGGTTGTCCGTTCTGTGTTCCGGGCGTCCACTTCGGCATTGATTTGACCAGTCTGAGAGCCTCGTTGTTGAAGACTGGGTCTGAGGACTCACTTCCTCCACACCGTAGATCCTGTCGCCTCAGTCGTCGCTTACAGAAACGCCAATGTCTCCGCCATCGATTGCAGCACTTGCACCGCCTCCAGCCATGATGTTCAGTACGGCCACGCCGTCTGCTATGGTGATGTCGCCATCGCCGTTTGTATCAGGATTTCCTTCCACTTCTCCTCCAGCCATGGCGTTCAGCACGGCTACGAAGTCGGCAATGGTCACATCGCCGTCGCCGTTCACATCGCCAGCAGGTATCTTCTTGAACTTGACGTTGATTGTGGCGCCTCCTTCTGGCATCTGGAACCTGTACAAGCCTTCGAGCCCATCCTGTTGTGCCAGGAAGAAGTAGACATCGTTCCCTTCTGTGTCTTTCACCGTGATGGATTCGATGGTATAGTCCATCTGTCGTGTTACGATGAAGCTTACCCAGCTTTCTGTCTTCACGGCAAAGACATCGGGCTTCACTTCGCCGCCAGCGTTGCTCTCGACCTTGACGGGATACAGAATGTTGCCTTCCTCACCTGCCACAAAAGGTGTTGCCGTGATGGAGCCGCTGAATTCACCCGTCATTCTGTCGTAGAGACCCACAACGCCGTTCTTCTTGGCAGGAATGAATCTGTGAACGGGAACACCGTCTTCGTAGATGATGCATTCGTAGAGCGTCATGCAGGACGGGGATGTGTCAATCTGGACACCGCCTGGCGTATTCGATGTGTTAAGGTTGAAGAGCAGCATAGGTGTCTTTCCGTCATCCACAATTCCGGTAGTCGTCACGGAGCCTGCTAACTGGTCCGGATTGCTTTTCCTGATCCACGAGGCTGTCTGCAGCGAGGCCATAATGGCGATGCGCTCGTTGTAGACGAAACCCGTGCCGCGAGGCTCGTTGCCAGAGCGGTTGAAGCAGGGGATGTCCTGGCCGTCGGTACGCGAGAAGAAGCAGAAGGCATTGTGGTGGAAGCTGCCTAAACGGCCTCCGAACAGCGCCTCCCAATTACTGCGATGGTCCTGTTCGACCACACAGTCCAGGATGACACTTGTACTGGCCTTGTGGATATAGTTCGTGTTGAACGCCTGCTGGCCTGTCGATTTTATGTACGAGAGTTCCACTATCGCGTCGGCAGGAACAGTCTTTTTCTCCTTGAATTTCACCTGAATGAAGACATTGCTTGCAGGCATCTTGAAATTGAAGTATTTTGCATAAGTTCCTGACGCAAACTCGAAGAAATCCACATTGTTGCCTTGACCGTCTGTCACAGTAGCATCGTCGAACTCGTGAGTTTCGTCCCAAGAAACATTGAACTGCACCCATTCGCCCTGCTTGGCTTTCCAAGGGTCAACCGTCACTGTACCGCCCGTATTGTATTGGAGGGAAACAACATACTCGGAGCCCAGTTCCTGACCAGCCACGAAAGGCGTGCTCGTGATGGAACCGCTGAACGAGCCCGTCACCTTGTCGTAGAGGCCGACCACACCATTCTTCTTGGCAGGGCAGTAGTCGTGGACGAGGTTGTAATTCTCATAGATTTTGAACTCGTAAAGCGTCATCACCGAATTGAATCCAGCCGCTTGCACACCGCCCTCCGTATTCGACTTGTTCACATCGAAAATCATCAAAGGCGTCTTGCCGGCATCGACTGTACAGCCAAATGCTGGAATCACGATGTCGCCTGTAGGATCAGCCGGATCGGGCCAACCGATGCCCGACTGGGATGTCATCAGCGTTTGGCGGCGGTTGTATGGGAAGGAACTCTCATCGTCCTTAGCCTGAACGCCTGTACGGACGAAACAAGGGAAATCCTGACCTCCGAAGCGCGAGTAGAAAGCGAGGGCATTGTGCTTGTAGTCGCCCAGTTGAGCGCCAAACAGCGCCTCGTTCGCACGGCCGTGGTCTTGTTCGACCAGGCAATCCATTTCTATCGTAGTGTTCTTTTTGTGCGTGTACCCCGTGTTGAAAGCCTGCTGGCCAGTCGATTTGATGTACGACAAGTAGACAATCCCATCTTGAGCGCCAGCAGCCATAGTCCCAGCCACAACTGCCGTCAATAAAAGTAAGAGTTTCTTCATAAAAATTGTTGTTTTGTAGTTTCAGTTTCAGCAATTCGCGTGCAAAGTTACGAAGAAGTGAACAAAGCGCCAAATTTTTTCTTAATTTTATTGTCGGGGAGCTTGCTGGGTTCTCCGCCTGCGCCTGAGCACCCGAGGGGAGCGCAAGAACTCCAGTTTTACTTCCATTTTTACTCCGTTTTGTCGTTCGTTATCCCGTTTTCGAGAGGAAACTTTGGCGTGCCAAGTTGCCGAACTTAACGTGTTAAATTGGCCACTTTGACGTTCTGTCTTGACTGCTTTGGCTCGGCATAGTTCAAATCCGGATTTGACTCTGCGCTCGCTTAATCGCAGCCTTAACGTGTTAAGTTTCTTGGATGCTCTAGCACCAAGGCGCACTTCTAAGGTGCGGAGGTCATTTTAGCTGTGCCTCGTTTGCCCTTATCTGCAGCTAAGAGCTCACCTCTCAAATCACGTTGACAAGTCAACGTAAGCAGACTCGTGGCGGATTCTCAGAACGTCAGCTCATGCAGCGGAAACGGGCCCTGTTTTCGATGCGAAGAACCTCTGTTCTAAATCCACTGCAAAGATACGACATTTCGCGCGCGCGCGCAAATAATTCTTTAAAATAAGCACGCAAAAAAGCACGCTGGATTTTTGGGGGGTGGTGGCGTGGTGGTACAGATGGCAGATGGCAGTTTCTATATGAGCACTAATTGCAGTAGAAAATCTGGAAGGTCAA
>JAGCFN010000201.1 GCA_017650085.1 Bacteroidaceae bacterium
GCAATGCCGCCCTTTATGATGACGGTGAAACATATGTTGTATCTCCTGAGGACGGCTCCTATATAGACGGCGCTGGAAACCGCACAACTTGGGGGCGTGACACGACACGCTTCAAGAACAAGAAGAATATCCCTATTGGCCAGTTTCAATGGGTCTTGGAGCCTCGCCTGGGCACAGTCGTTGATGCAGAAAACAACGATACCGTCGTGCATGATTTCTACAAGTGGAATGCCACAGATGGTTATTCGGGCGACTACAACTACCTTGCCAACATCGGTTCGCCACGTTTGAGTCGTCTCTATTTCAACCGAGACAACACTTCTGACGAGTTCCTCTTCTTGCAACCATTTAGCTTCTTCCGAGGCTCGCTGCAGGACTTTCGCTTTACCAACACGAAGAGCCCCATCACAAACCTTGCCTATCATTCTTGCGGCAATAGGCAAACTGGCGAGGATCGTGTCCGAGGTTACTTCGCCACCAACATCAACAAGCTTGCAGGCTTAGGTTTCAAGATAGACTACAGCTATGGCGTAGGCTACTACTTTGCTCAGCCTAACAGTATGTTTGGAAGTACATTTTATGGCTACTATCGTGGAGAGCGATACAACTTGCATGCTTACGTCGGCATCAATCACATGAAGATGGGTGAAAACGGTGGCATCGAGGATGACCGATACATAGAGGATCCTTTGAGTACTGGACAGAGCTACAGTCCAGGTAACATTCCGACGATGCTCGACCAAACATGGAACCGTAATCATGAGCAACACTATTATTTGACACATCGCTATAACCTCGGTTTCACACGTATCATAGAGATTCCCGACTCGCTGAAGCCTTCGCCGCCATCTGCTGCAGAACTCCTTTCCGACTTGCCCGACAGCATACAAATCGTGCTTCGGGAAGACACATTAGCACGGAGGATTACTGTTGACTCACTTCTGCAAGTATGGCATGACTCACAAGAAGTGCCTAAGGAGTTCATTCCAGTTACGAGTCTCATACATACCCTCGACGTAAGCAATCTCAAGCACGAGTACTTGTCGCACAACACAACCAACAATTACTACACCAATTGTTACTTTGGCGACGGGAATAAGATGCAGGACCTGACGCGTGCTCTTTCCGTACGAAACACTTTCGGCATTGCTCTTCGCGAGGGCTTCAACAAGTGGGCGCAGATGGGAATAACGCTTTTTGGTACGCACAAGTTACGTTCTTACAAGTTGATGGACGGCGAAGGCGGTATGACGCGATACACAGAAAGCGATGTCTCGGTTGGTGGTGAACTGGCTCGCACGCAAGGTTCCCGCTTCCACTTCAACACTTCTGCCGAGGTATGGCTAATCGGTGAACACGCTGGCGACTTGAACATCGACGGAAAAACTGACTTAAATCTGCGCCTTGGTAAGCTTGACACGCTACTTACAGATATTCATGTCAACTTCATGCATCGCAAGCCTACTTTCTTCTTCCGGCATTATCATTCACAGAGCGCTTGGTGGGATAACAATGACTTGGATCGTGAGGTACGTCTGAAGATTGATGGCACTCTTCGTCTCAAGAAACTTGGGACAAGGTTGAATGTCGGTTTCGAAAACGTATCTAATTACACCTACTTTGGCATGCAGAATACTCTGCTTGACGGTAAGGATGCTATGAGCCTTCTGCCTACCGACTACAGCCATGCTGTTGGCGTCATGCAGACAGGCAGCGTGCAAGTCTTCGGCGCCACGCTTGCCCAAGACCTCAACTGGAAAGTCATCCATTGGGACAATCAAGTGTCTTTCCAGACGAGCACTAATCAAGACGCGCTGCCCTTGCCAAAACTTAACGTTTACACCAACCTCTATCTTCTCTTCCGCATTGCTAAGGTTTTACGCGTGCAGATAGGCGGTGATATGCGTTACTTCACGTCATACTATGCTCCCGACTATAGTCCTGCCATTCAGCAGTTTGCCGTGCAGGATACAGGTCACGAGCGTGTGAAGATAGGCAACTATCCTATTATTGGTGCGTATGCCAATATGCATCTCAAGCACTGTCGCATCTATGTCTCTTTGCGTCACGTCAATGCAGGTTCAGGCCACAGTTTCCTCGTGCCGCATTATCCTATTAATCCGATGACCATTCATTTTGGTCTCAGTTGGAACTTCTTTAATTAAATGCCGCAACCTATATATAAAGAGATACGATGGGGCTTCATCGGATGTGGTGAAGTGACCGAGAAGAAGAGCGGACCTGCCTTTAATCTTGTGGCAGGCTCACGCATTTTGGCTGTGATGAGCCGTAGCAAGGAAAAGGCTTCATCTTATGCAGAAAGGCATAACATCCCTCGCTGGTACACGGATGCTCAGCAACTCATCAACGACCCTGAAGTAAACGCCATCTATATAGCGACGCCTCCTTCCTCTCACGCCACCTATGCTATCATGGCAATGAAGGCTGGCAAGCCAGTTTACGTGGAAAAGCCCCTCGCCAGCAGTTACCTTGATTGTCAACGTATTAACCGAGTCAGCGAACAGACACACGTCCCTTGTTTCGTGGCTTATTACAGACGCTGCCTGCCATACTTCCAAAAGGTAAAGGAACTGGTGGAGAACGGTGCCATCGGCAAGGTTACATCCGTGCAGATACGATTTGCCTGCCCACCTCGCGACCTTGACTACAACAGCACGGCCCTTCCTTGGCGAGTGCAGCGCGACATAGCTGGTGGTGGCTACTTCTACGATTTGGCTCCTCACCAGATTGACCTGCTGCAAGAGATATTTGGGCCTATCGTCAGAGCAAAGGGTTTCAGTAGTAATCGTGGCGGACTTTATGAGACGGAGGACACCGTAAGTGCAGCCTTCCAGTTTGCCGACGGTCTGCCTGGCAGCGGTTCCTGGTGTTTTGTCAGCCACGAGAGTGCCCGCACCGACCGCATCGAACTGATTGGCGAACGCGGACAACTACATTTCTCCGTCTTTACCTACGAACCGATTGTCATGCGTAATGAACAAGGACGACAGGAATTTCATGTCGAAAACCCCGAACACGTTCAGCTTCCACTCATTCAAAGCGTCGTGGAACATCTGCAGCAAAGTAGCATCTGCACTGCCGACAGCATCAGCGCCACCAGCGTCAACTGGGTGATGGACCGCATTCTGGGAAAGATTTGAGGAAACATTTTTGCTTTTTTCTCGCAATTAGGGGTATTTGATTTGGCTGCTCGATGGTCTTATAGATGTAACGAGACAAAAAAGAGGCGATGGATTACAGCAAACAACAGTTCGAGCGACTCTTCAAGGACAGCTATCCGCACATGTATCGCATGGCGTTCTCCCTGGTAGAGAATGCCGAGGATGCCAAGGACGCGGTGCATCAGGTGTTTGTCCAAATGTGGAGAGGCAAGCCTGAAATAGCCACGGAAAGCATCCGAGGCTATCTGCTCGCTGCCACAAGAAACCAATGCCTGCACATCCTGCGAGACAGACAACTGCAAAGGCGACTGAAGGAAGAACTTCAGAAAGAAACAGCCTGGCAGAAGGATGAGGAGCGGGAAGAACTGATGAAGCAGTTGCAGAAAGTCATCGACGACAACCTCACAGAGCAGGACCGCCGAGTGCTCCAGCTTCACTACGAGGAAGAAATGACCTATGCGGAAACTGCCTCTGTGCTCGGCATCAGTTCGTCGGCCGTCAACAAACACATCACGCGCTCTTTGGTCAAAATCAGGTCGTACCTTAAAATTGTAAAGTAACATGAAGACTGAAGACATCGACAAGAGAATCGGCATGCCCGACGTGGACAAGGAGTGGGCACGCTTCGAGCAGGAAGTCATCGACCCTCACCAGCAGCCCCCCTCTATGGGGAGGCTTTCTGCCGCGAAAAACTCTCCCCCTCGGGGGAGATGGAGAGGGGTCGGGGGTCTGTTGGGCTTCGGCATCGCAGCATCCGTGGCGCTACTCATTATATATAATATAGGAAAGGAACAGACAGAGCAGCCGCTCATGGCACAAGTAGAGCCAACCCAGCCTCAGCATGTGTCCGAGCCTGCAAGAGTGCCTGAAAAGGATGTAGTTGCAGAAGTCTCAAAGCCCGTCATTGCTCCACGCAAAGAACTGGCTTTAGCAAAAGCTGATGCCTCGGCCACTACGGGACTTGATATTCCTGCCCGTGAGTATACGGGCGCTGTTCAGAAGAGGGAAGACATAGAAAATCTCGCCTTCGAGTCTGTTGACCAAGCTCTTCAAGGGCAAATCGCAGGTCAGGACATTTCGCACAATGAAGCAGAGCCTGAGTTGCAAGGCGTGATTGCAGGACATGAGGGCATCGACCCGACCTACAACGACTCCATTCTCGTCCTGCTTGATGGCAAACGGCTTCCCGACTCCTTGTGTACCCGTCAGTTTGCACGTCGTGGAATCCATAAATATCTGGAAAAGAAAGGACTGCTGGTCGATAAGATTGTTCGCCTGAACGAAGAGAGTGTACGCATAAAAGGTGATGAGCAGACGAAGCAGCGGTACAAGCAGTACGTCGAGCAGTACGGCAGACTTGCTCAATTAGGTGTGGCGGAAATCACCTCCGCCAACGATAGTGCAAACGAGGTGTTCGTCCTCCAGCACCCTGAGCTGAAGAAAACCTTCCGCCGTGTCGAAGGCTTCGTGATGGAGGAAAGCACCAACGAACCTCTTGAATCTACTATAATTCGTCATCGTCAGTTTGCTACCTCGGCCGACCCTCTCGGACACTTTGTGCTTTGGGTGCCGAAATCCGTTGATACGCTTTATGCAAAATGTATAGGCTGTCAAGACGCGTTCTTCCAACCTGCCGATACCACTCTTACCATCAGACTAAAGGATAACTACAGATCGCATGACATTGCTTCGGCAGACTTGGGTTCGGCCACCACTATGCGACTTCGGGGGATAGGAGACAATAAAATTGATTCTTTTCTCGTGGTAGTCAACGGCAAGACATTGTTTGATTCACGTGGTATGACATCAGAAGAAACCGAGAGACGTCTTGAGGAGTACCTCAATGAGCAAGGACTTTTGCAAGACATAAAGATACCTTGGAAGAATGGTGCAATAGAAATCTACGCCTCCACTCCAGAGGAAAGGGAAGAACGCCAACGCATGATTGCTAATGCGACTATCGTTCCCAATCCATCCTACTTTGGTTCGAACTCTATGCGACTTCATGGAACAGGAGATTACAGGCCAAGTGACAAGGACAGAATCGACTCCACGCTTATCCTGGTGAATGGCGAGCCGCTGCCCAATTCATTAAAGTGGCAAGTATTGGGCGAATCCATCGATGACGTGGACACATACATGCCTCGGTACTTTTCCCA
>JAGCFN010000202.1 GCA_017650085.1 Bacteroidaceae bacterium
CAAACTCGGCACAGACGACTTCAATTCCCTCAAGAAGGGTGATGTGAATGCTGATGGAGACGTAACCATCGCAGATGGCGTAGCCGTCCTGAACGCAATGGCAGGTCAGGAAGTTCCTGGCAATGCAGATGTGAACAACGATGGCGATATAACCATTGCCGACTTCGTAGCAGTCCTCAACATCATGGCAGGACAATAAGTGCTCTACAGAAGGAACATATATAACAAAAAGAGATGAAAGCCCTCTTCCGACTGTTGTTGCCCGCGCTGCTGCCCCTGTACGCCTTCGCACAGGTGGACACTGCGGCTATCCTACATCCGGCAGAGGACTTCGTCACCGTTTCGGTCTGTGTTGCAAGCCCTGGAGAGGAGATGTACTCTTCCCTTGGACATGCTTGTTTGCGCCTGCAATGTCCCTCAGCAGATCTCGATTACGTATATAGCTACGAGAGCGAAGATGCCACCCAAAAGGTGCTGGACTTCTTTGCTGGGAAACTCAAGATGCTTGTCCTGGCCATCCCCACAAAAATGTATGTTGGACACTATGCGCCAGAAGGACGAGGTGTGGAGGAGTACACGCTTAACCTCCCTGTCCGCGTAAAGCAACGCCTTTGGCAGCAGATGGACAAGCGGATTGCCTACGCTCCTGTTCCCTATGACTACTTGAATCGTGGCTGTGCCCTCTCTGTCCTGCGGTGGCTTGAAGAAGCTATTGGCAAGGACAGCATAGAATATGCCCCCTGGCCAGAAAAGTACGGCAGATCGCGTGCAGAGATAGTTTATGACAGCATTGTAAACGAATGGAGCTGTTTTTCTTTGGCAACGTTTGTTGCAGGAGAAGTGCATAAAATTAACATCGATAACACTCGCAAGGTGTTGTTGCCTACGGAGCTGATAGAAGTGCTGCAAGGTGCTAAGGCCTTCGGCAAACCAATCCTGACGGAGGGGAACCACCGTTCGCTGCTTACAGCAAGACGTTCACCGCAGCACGCTAAGGTGACGCCAATCATGGTGGCATTTGTCATCCTGTTCCTCTCGCTCCTCAACCTTCGGCTACACAACGTGTGGCTCAGGTGGGCTATGCTTGTGCCTTGTCTCCTGATAGGAACCTTCGTGCTCTGCCTCGTCCTCTTTTCTGCCTTACCCTGCACCCAGTGGAGTGTGCTCGTTGTGCCCTTCTGCCCACTGCCTTTCATTTTCTGGAAGTGGAGACGTTGGTGGACACTGCCTTTCGCTCTGGTGTGTGTGGCATGGATAGTCGGCATAATGCTCTATCCACATCGTTTGGCTGATGGCACTCACCTTGTCCTTGCTGCGGTAATGGCCTTATGCAATATTGAGATATTTATGAGTAAATATAAAAGAAAACAGATATAAACTAATATTCAAAAAATGAAGAAGATTCTTTTTATCTTTATGTTGGCAGCCGCACAGACGGTCTGCGCACAACAACTCGAAAACACAACATTCGATGGCACCTGGGTAGAATGTCATCCTTGGGAAAAGGGAGCTAAGGTATCGAAGGCATATGGCACACAACCCAATGGTTGGTGCGTGGCCAATGTGGCAGGTATGGGTGGTCTGGGAGCAACAACCGTTGCTGCCGAAGAAACCGGAAGAAGTGGAAGTGGGAAAAGTGTTGTCCTTACGAACACTCCCAATCCTCTGTCGGGTTCTCAGATAGTACCCGGCTATATGACTTTAGGTACTACATGGGCTACTGCAAAGGCAACATTAGCGGGAAGTGTTACTGCAGGAACTGCTGATGGTGGCGTTTTTGGCGGAATACCTTTTGCATATCATCCCGATGCCCTCCGCCTTTATTACAAGAGAGCTCATAAGGTTCAAAGTACAAGTGCCGCTAATGAAACGGAAAAGGCATCAGTCATTGCTTATTCTTGGAAAGGGACATGGACACAGAAAGATGTGCCCTCAAATACAGCTTTGGGGAACCCCACAAAAGTTGATATGACTGACCGTGACCGCAACGTCTTGTTCAATGCAAGTGGAACTGTAGGCGGTGCCATCTCTTCAACAAGTGATGCTGAATTGATAGCATCTATAGAATACTATATTGAAGGTAATGCATCAGGATGGACAGAATTGGTTATTCCTTTCACCTACAAGACATCTTCTACGCCTGAGAAGTTTAATATCATTATTGCTGCAGATGATTACTTCGCAGACAGAAGTAATATCGGAGGATATAACCAGCTTACAGTTGACGATGTAGAGCTTCTGTATTGGCATGCTCTTTCTGCCCTCTCTTTCGAAGGTGCGACTCTTTCTTTCGACGAGAATACAACAAGCTATGACCTCTCTTCTGTTGAGTATGACGAGGCAAAACTTTCTTATACCATTAAAGGTCAGGCAGCAACTGCTACCCAGACGTATGATGAGGAAACTGCAGTACTGACCATTCGCGTGGAGGGTGAGGACATTTCTTCTAATCCCAGCTCTTATACAGAATATACCGTGCAGTTCAAGGTGCCCGAGGTTGGTCCTCAAGTGGTTTCTTCCAAGACTTATTCCGAGGACTTGTATGTAACAATGGCAGGTACGACAACAGACAAGCAGGTGGCAGATGTGGTTGTAGAAACTCTTGACAACGGCAATATCAACTTCGTTCTGAAGAACTTCGTTTTGGGCGGAGTAATGCCTATTGGTAACATTGCTGTTAATGACATTGCTGTGGCTGGCGACAACACCTTTGTCTTCAATGGTGGCATTGAACTTACAGAAGGTGATGCAACTGTTTCTGAGTCTTGGCTTGGTCCTTCCATTACCGAGGCATGTGAAGGCAGTGTTCCCCTTGACCTCAGCGGCAAGTTCATCGGCGAAAACCATATCATTGTCTATATCTCTATTGATATTGCAGACTTTGTCGGCTATCCAGTAGAGGTTCACCTTGGCTATGCTCGTGCTACTATGGCTGTTAATGCTGAAGCCAAGTACGGTACCTTCTGCGCTCCTTATGCAGTGGAAGTTCCTGCTGACGTTCAGGCTTACACGGTTCCTTCTGTAGCAACTAATGGTAAGCTTACTCTTACTGAGGTTGCCAACACAATTCCTGCCAACACTCCTGTTGTGCTCTATGCGGAGGCTGGCTTGGAAGCTGTGGAGACTTTCGGTGTCGCTGAAGACGGTACTCCTGTTGCTGGTCTGCTGACTGGCGTATTTGAAGAAACTACAGCTCCCGCAGGTAGCTACGTTCTCCAGAACCTCAACGAACGTGTCGGCTTCTATCAGGTTGCAGCAGGCAGCCAACCCACAGTTGGTGCTAATCGTTGCTATCTGACAGCTTCTTCCAGCATCAAGGCATTCTTCTTCGACGAAGATGCCACAGGTATTGCAAATATGAAGGGACATAATGATCAGAACGGCATTATTTATAACCTTGCAGGTCAGCGTTTGAACAAGGTTCAGAAGGGCATTAACATTATTAACGGCAAAAAGATTCTCAAGTAATATGAAGAAGATATATATGATGCCTGCGCTGCAGGTCAACGAAGCAGAAGTGCAGAATATGATGGCTGTCAGCATTATTAACGAGGATGCTGATCCCGATAAGGATGTTCTCACAAAGGAGGACAAGGACTGGGACTTCTGGGGTGAAGAAGAACAGTAATTAGCTTTTGTTGCTCTCAATACGTTTCCCCACGGCTTGCTTCTTATGGTAAGTGGTGGGGAAACGTTTATCAAATATGATTGGTAAGCTTATAACAATACTTGGTCCTACTGCTTCAGGAAAGACTGCTCTTGCTGCTCATCTTGCTGCACGAATAGGAAATGCAGAGATTATCAGTGGCGATAGCAGGCAGGTATATCGTGGCATGGATATCGGTACAGGTAAGGATTTGGCCGACTATACTGTAGAGGGGAAAGCAATCCCTTACCACCTTATTGACATTTGTGAAGCAGGCGAAAAGTACAATCTCTTCCGTTTCCAGCAGGACTTCCGTGCTGCTTACGACGATATCCTTTCCCGCAATTGCCAACCAATCCTGTGTGGCGGGACGGGACTCTATATTGAGTCTGTTCTTAAGGGCTACAAGATGGAGGCTGTACCTGAGAATCCTGAATTGCGTGAGCAGTTGAAGGACTGCTCGTTGCAGGAACTAAAAAGGATTCTAGAGGGCTATAAGACATTGCATAACGTAACAGACCTCGACACTCCGAAGCGTGCCATTCGTGCCATAGAGATTCAAGCTTACTATCGTGAGCACGGAACTTTGACGCGAGACGTCCCTGCGATAGACAGTATTATCTTGGGTGTCAACATAGATCGCGAGTTACGCAGAAAGCGCATTAGCGAGAGATTGCGTCACAGGCTTGAACAAGAGGATATGGTTGGGGAGGTGCGTCGGCTTTTGGAGCATGTTCCTGCCGAAGATCTCATGTATTATGGATTGGAATACAAATACCTGACCCTTTATTGTTTGGGCAGGCTTTCGTACGATGAGATGGTGGGGAAGTTGGAGATTGCCATCCATCAATTTGCCAAGAGGCAAATGACGTGGTTCCGCGGAATGGAACGTCGCGGGTTTACAATCCATTGGATAGAAAGCACGCTCCCTTTGGAGGAGCGTGTCGAGAAAGCTTTAAATCTTTTAGCTATAGCGTAATATCTGTCCTGGACGCAGAACTGTGTTACGCTTTATGTTGTTTATGCGGCATAGGCGGTCTACGCTTGTGCCACATTTCCGAGCGATGGAAGAAAGCGTTTCGCCAGATTTGACTTTATGTATGCGTGTGCGAGGCTTGTTTCGCATTTGCTGAATCTTCTTCTGCTGGAATGCTTCGCTTTCTGCTTCCTTTGCAAGGAGTGCGTTTGCAGCCTCTTCGTCCATTTCCTCTTCACCGCCTACGACGTTATCGGTAGCTGCCAACATTGTGCCGCGACCGCTTGAACGGAAGAGGTAGAAGTCGCCCTTGACGTCTTGTGCATCGAAGTCAAAGAGCCTTTCAGGATCGATGAACTGGCCGAGGAAACGTGTCTCGAAGTGGAGGTGAGAACCTGTGGAACGTCCTGTATTGCCGCCAAGGCCGATGACGTCGCCTGCCCTGACAATCTGGTCGGGCTTGCAAAGATGGCGACTCATGTGGCCGTATACTGTCTCGAGTCCGTTCGAGTGACGGATGATGACGTAGTTGCCATAACCTCCACGCTCGAAAGCTACGACGCGCACTTTTCCCGAGAAGGCTGCGCGAATGGTGTCTCCCACGAAGACCTTAATGTCTGTTCCGTAGTGTTGACGGCGGAAAGAGCGACGGTAGCCGTAGTGGCTGGTTACCATTCGGCTGTCGCAAGGCATGTGGAAGTTGCGGAGGTCAATTCTGTATTCCTTGGGGAGTGCTACACCATACGAACGTGTGTAGTCGTTATTCCAATTGGGATAGAGTGATGCAGCGGGGTTCTGCATGTCTGCCAGCGATTCCTGCTCGTTGAGACGGACCAGCGCGATGCTGTCGATGGCACGCATCTTCCGGTCGATGGGTGCGATATCGGCGAGTCGGTCTTGTGCTAAACTGCTAGTGCAGATTGCGAAGAGCAGGGAAAGGGTGGTTATTATCTTCATCATTCAGGTGGTTGGTTTTCTTTTTATATTATGGTATTAGGACAGGTCTGTTGCGTAGAGTCGGTCCATGTTAAGGTCACCCATGTCGAACAGCTCTTCGGGTTTGAAGAAGCGTTTCAGCTCGATGGCTGCCGATGTGGGTGAGTCGGAAGCGTGTACGATGTTCTGCTGATTGCTCATGCAGTAGTCGCCGCGGATGGTTCCGGGTTCGGCCTTTCGTCCGTTAGTGTAGCCCGTGATGAAACGAACCACTTCGATGGCGTCTGTTCCTTCAAGGCACATGGCTATGACAGGTGTCCGCATCATGGATGCTTTCAGTGCAGGAAAGAATGGTTTACCGACCAGATGAGCATAGTGCTCGTTGAGTATCTCGTCATTGAGCTGCAGCATTTTCATGCCGACGATGCGCAATCCTTTCTTTTCAAAGCGGCTGGTGACTTCACCTATCAGGCCTCTCATTACAGTACTTGGCTTGAGCAACACCAGGGTTCTTTCCATTTCGTAGCG